>NZ_JBSFGJ010000187.1:0-17418 GCF_053596515.1 Nonomuraea sp. NPDC001684 | reverse complement strand
ACGGAGTCGTAGCCCGCCCGGTAGGACGACGACACCCCGGCCGTCAGGCGGCCGTCCGGCGAGACCGCCACCTCCGACAGGCCCTTCTGCCGGGTCGCGTACCTGGTGGCCGGGGTCGGCGGGATGAGCGGCGGGGCGAGCGTGGAGGGGGTCGCGGGCGCGCTCACCGAGGCGTTCGCCGAGCGCGTCAGGACCGGGCTGACGGTCGTGCCGGGGGCGCCGGAGCTGCTGGCCGAGCTGGCCGCGGCGGACGTCCCGACCGCGCTGGTGACCGCCTCCCCCCGCGGCATCGTGGAGCTGGTGCTGCCCCGGCTCGGGCACGCGTTCGACCTGGTGATCGCCGACGAGGACACCGCCCGGGGCAAGCCGCACCCGGACCCGTACCTGGAGGCGGCCCGCAGGCTGCGGGTGGCCCCGGCGCGGTGCGTGGCCGTCGAGGACAGCCCGGCGGGCGTGGCCGCGGCCACCGCCGCGGGCTGCCGCGTGCTGGTGGTGGACCCCGCGCGCGGGCTGGCCCAGGTGCGGGCCGGGCTGCGCGGCGCTCCCCCGCACGGGGGATGAACCCGCCTCCCGCAGGGGAGGGACGGGCCCGCGGGCGTCGGCAGGATCTCGTGCATGAGCCCCGAGGTGAGAATTGTCAGGACGCCCGCCGTCGCGCTGGCGCTGGTCGTCCTCTACGGCGGCCTGCGCGTCTACTGGGAGCTCGGCCACATGCCGGAGCGGATGTCGCCGATCGGGTCCGACCTGATCGTGTTCACCGGCTGGGCCGCGGTGGGCCTGTGCGCGGCGGCCGCGGCGGCGCTGGTCGTCCTGATGGCCGCGCGCCC
Source organism: Nonomuraea sp. NPDC001684 (assembly GCF_053596515.1). Taxonomy (NCBI): domain Bacteria; kingdom Bacillati; phylum Actinomycetota; class Actinomycetes; order Streptosporangiales; family Streptosporangiaceae; genus Nonomuraea; species Nonomuraea sp. NPDC001684. Next base: position 16,591 of record NZ_JBSFGJ010000187.1, on the reverse strand, counting down.
GGACGGCCCGCTGGGATGGGCGCCGCCGGCGCTGGCCTGGGCGGTGGGCGGCGCGCTCATCGTGTCGGGGGCGCTGCTGCTGCTCGACGTGGTGTCGGTGGTCGTCCCGGGGCTCGGCATGCCGTTCTCGTGGGCGGGGGCGCTCAGCAAGGCGGCCTGCGTGGGCTCGGGGGTGCTGCTCTGGCGGTCCGCCGCGGCCTACCGGCGGCGGGCCGCGGGGGCCTGCGCGGCGTGCGGGCGGCGTTCGTCCCGGGTGCTCGCGCGTACGCCGGGGTGGGCCTTCGCGGCGGCCTACGTCTCCGTGGCCGGCTGCCTGGCGCGGATCGCGGCGCAGGCGGCCGTCGGGTTCGACGTCGTGCCGTACCGTGCCGGAGCGGTGGCGTTCGAGATCGAGTTCCTGCTCGCCGGGACGCTGCTGCCGCTGGCGCTCGTCCACCGGTTCGGGCGGGTGTGGCCGGGATGGGTGCCGTGGCTGGCCGGGCGCCCGGTGCCGCGCCGGCTGGTGTTGTGGCCGGGGGTGGGGGTGTCCGGCGGGCTGCTGGCCTACTTCGGGGTGGCGCTGGGGCAGATGGCCGCCGAACGGCTCAGCGGGGGCGTGCCGTTCTCCGGGGGCGATCTGCCCGAGGCGTTCTTCTGGGTGGCCGTGCCCGGGTACGTGGTGTGGGGCGCCGGGATGGCCGTGGCGGCCTGGTCGTACGCGCGGCGTACGCGCATCGCGTGCGCGTCCTGCGGCGGATAGCCGCGATCGGTAAGCTGGGCCGCCGTGAGCGGTGATATATCCCAGATCGGGCGCTACCGGCTGCTGAGCGTGCTCGGGCGGGGCGGCATGGGCACGGTCCACCTCGCCGAGGATCCCACTGGGCAGCGGGTCGCCATCAAGGTGATCAATCCGGAGCTCAGTCAGCACGAGCAGTTCCGGATGCGCTTCCGCCGGGAGGCGGACGCCGCTCGCCGCGTCCGCAGGTTCTGCACCGCCGCGGTGATCGAGGCCGCGCTCGACGGCGACCTGCTCTACGTGGTCACCGAGTACGTGCCGGGCCCCGATCTGGAGGAGGCCGTACGCCAGTCGGGGCCGCTGCGCGGCTCCAGCCTCGACGCGCTGGCCGTCAGCGTGGCCACGGCGCTGACCGCCATCCACGGCGCCGGGGTGGTCCACCGTGACCTCAAGCCGTCGAACGTGCTGCTGTCCCCCGTCGGGCCGCGCGTGATCGACTTCGGCATCGCGCGGGCGCTCGACACGCTGGGCGGCGTCACCGGCACCGGCGAGCTGGTCGGCACGCCCCGGTACATGGCCCCCGAGGTGCTGCGCGGCGAGCCGGTCTCGCCCGCCTGCGACGTGTTCTCGTGGGGCTGCCTGATCGCGTACGCGGCGAGCGGACGGGCGCCGTTCGGCGGCGACACGCTGCCCTCCATCGTCTACCAGGTGCTCAACACCGAGCCCCGCCTCGACGACGTCGATCCCGGCCTGCGCGAGCTGGTCGGGGCCGCGCTGCGCAAGGACCCCGCCGTGCGGCCCACCGCGCAGCAGCTCCTCGACCACCTCGTGGGCCGCTCGGCGGCGCCCGAGCAGGCGGCGCACACCGTGCAGGTGGCCTGGCAGCACGCCACCACCCCGTTCACCGAGGCCGCGCCCACTGCTGCCGACACGGCGGCCAACACGGCGGCGAAGCGGCGCGGCAGGCTGCTCGGGATCGGCGCGGCCGCCGCGGCGGTGCTGGTGGCCGCCGCGGCGACGGCCTGGGCGGTGCTCACTCCGAGCGGGCCGCCCGACGACCTGGGCGTCCTGTACCGCGAGGACTTCACGCAGACCTCCGGCGGCTGGCTCGGCACCTACGACCCCGACACCACGGGCAGCAAGGGCTACCGCACGGACGGCACGTACGGCCTCGACGTGGAGGACGGCCGCGAGGAGCAGTGGGCGAAGGCCCCGATCCCCTTCCTCGTCGCCACGCCCACGAACACCCCCGACCCCTCCGCCACGCCCACGCCGATGTTGCCGTCGTCGGTGGTCGTCGGCGTCACCGCCGAGATCCGGGAGTACGCCGGCAGCGGCGAGTACGGCATCTACTGCCACAACTCCGACGACGACGACACCTACTACGAGTTCGGCCTCGACACTGAGGGGAACGCGCGGATCCGCCGCGTGTACGACGGCGCGGGCGGCACGCTGACCCAGCCCGCCAAGGTGGCCAAGCCGGAGGGCCGGGTGCGCATCGTGGCCTCGTGCGAGCAGCGCGGCACCGGGGTGCGGCTGACGATGTGGGTGAACGACAAACGGGTGCAGCAGGCCGACGACCCCAACGGGCTCGGCAACGGGTACGTCGGGCTCTTCGCGCGTACGCCCAAGGACAGCGAGTCGTCGCTGAAGATGACGTTCGACGACTTCGAGCTGCGGGGGCAGAAGGAGGAGCCCTAGACGGGCGGCCCGCGTTCCCGGCGGCCATCGGGGTAGGGGGTGTGCATGGCGAAGCTCATGGACCGGGTGCGCGCGTACCTGCGCAGCCCTGAAGGCAGGCAGACCGTCGAGAAGGCCAAGCGCATGGCCCGAGACCCGCAGAACCAGGAGAAGGCCCGGCGTTTCCTCGACCGGCTCCGCCCCCGCCGCCACTGACCAGCCCGCGGCCGCCTCTCCCGGGCGGCCGCCCGCACGGGCGGCCTCTCCGCGGCCGCTTGCGTCGGCTGCCTGTTCGCGGCGGCCTCTTCGCGGCGGCCTCTTCGCGGTGCCGCTTCCGTCGGTCGCTTCCGTCGGTCGCTTCTTGCGGCTGCCGCTCTGATCGGGGTTCTCAGAGGATCCCGGCGCGGGCGGCGGCCAGGGCGGCGTCGGCGGCGCGGTCGGCGTCCCGCTCGCTCACCGGCTCGTGCGCGACGAACAGCCGGTAGTAGACCGGGGCGACGGCCACCCTGATCACCTCCCGGACGTCGACGACGTCGGGCAGCTCGCCACGGGCGATCGCGCGCCGCACCACCTCGGCCGACTGGTCGTGCCGGGCGGCGAAGAACGCGTGCAGGGCCCGCGCCGCCTCCGGGCTCTGGACGGCCGCCGCCACGAACGCCGACGACACCGGCCCCAGCTCCGGGTCGGCGAACCCGCCGCGGACGAGCTGGACGACCGCCCGCAGGTCGCCCTCGACGCAGCCGGTGTCGGGGATCGGCCACGGCTCGTCCTTGGCCAGCTCCAGGGCGTCGGAGATCAGGCCCTCCACGTTGCCCCACCGCCGGTAGACGGTGGTCTTGTGCACGCCCGACCGCTCGGCCACGTTCTCGACCGTCAGGCCGCGGAAGCCATGGGCCGCCAGCTCGGCCAGGGTCGCCTGGCGCACGGCGTCGCGAACTCGCGCGCTGCGCCCTCCAGGACGTCTGCTCGGTTCCAAAACCTACTCCAGTTGCGTTTGCGGCTTCGCCTGTGCCAAACTAAAGCTACAACAGTTGCGATTGGAGTTCCATCCTGATCAACGTCCGAAGGCTCGGCAAGTCGTACGGCGACCGCGTCGTGCTCACCGATGTGTCCCTGTCCGTGGGCCCCGGCGAGCGCCTGGCCGTCGTCGGCGAGAACGGCTCAGGCAAGTCCACCCTGCTCCGGCTGCTGGCCGGCGTCGAACAGCCCGACGACGGCGAGATCACCATCACCGGCGTCACGGGAGTCACCGGCGATGTCGGCCATCTCGGCCAGACGCTCGGCCTGCCGCCCGGTCACACCGTCCAGCAGGCGGTCGACCACGCGCTCGCCGGTCTGCGGGCCATGGAGCGGAGGCTGCGCGAGCTGGAGTCGGCGCTCACCGACGACGTCATGGACGAGTACGGCGAGCTGCTGACCGCCTACGAGGCCCGCGGCGGCTACACGGCCGACGCGCGCATCGACAAGGCCCTCCACGGCCTCGGCCTGGCGCACGTCGCCCGTGACCGGGTGCTGTCGAGCCTGTCGGGCGGCGAGCGCGCCCGGCTGGGCCTGGCCTGCGTGCTGGCCGCCGACCCCGCCACGCTGCTGCTCGACGAGCCGACCAACCACCTCGACGAGCCGGCGCTGACCTGGCTCGAAGAGCGGCTGCGCGGTCACCGGGGGCCCGTGGTCGTGGTCTCCCACGACCGGGTCTTCCTCGACCGGGTGGCCACCGCCGTCCTGGAGGTCGAGGAGGGGGCCGTCACCCGGTTCGGCGGCGGCTACAGCGGCTACCTGGCGGCCAAGGCGGCGGCGCGGGCGCGGTGGGAGCAGGCGTACGCGGCCTGGCGCGAGGAGGTCCGGCAGGTGCGCGAACACGCCGCCACCACCGCCCACCGCGTGGCGGCCGGGCGGGCCATGAGGGACAACAACAAAATGGCCTACGACCGCAACGCGGGCCGCGTCCAGAGCTCGGTGGCCACCCGCGTGCGCAACGCCCACGAGCGGCTGCGCCGCCTGGAGGACGACCCGGTCCCCCGCCCGCCGGCCCCGCTCCGCTTCCGGGCCGCCTTCCGCGCTCCCGCCCCAGCGGGCAACGCTCCGGTGAGCGACGGTCCGGTGAGCGACGGTCCGGCGGGCAACGGTCCGGCGGGCAACGGTCCGGCGGGCAACGGTCCGGTGAGCAAGGGTCCGGCCGCGGCCGCGCCCCTGGTGGAGCTGCGTGACGTGCACGTCGGTGACCGGCTCCACGTCGGGTCGCTGACCGTCCGGCCGGGCGAGCGGGTGCTGGTGAGCGGGCCCAACGGGGCGGGCAAGTCCACGTTGCTGCGGGTCCTGGCCGAGCGCGCCGGGTGCCGGGCCGGCCACCTCCCCCAGGACGACGACCTCGACCCCGGCCTGGCCGTGCTCGCCGCGTTCGGGCACGACGGCTACGCCGACGAGCGGCGCGCGGCCCTGCTGGACACCGGCCTCCTCCCCGCGCACGCGCTCGACCGGCGGGTGGGCGAGCTCTCGGTCGGCCAGCGGCGCCGGCTGTCGCTGGCCAGGCTGCTCATCAGGGAGCACGACCTGCTGCTGCTCGACGAACCGACCAACCATCTGTCGCCCGTCCTGGCCGACGAGCTCGACCACGCGCTCGCCGCCTACCCGGGGGCGGTGGTCATGGTCACGCACGACCGGGCGCTGAGGCGCCGTTTCACGGGCACCGAGATCCGACTGACAGGGGGACACATATGTTGACCATGATTTCCGCGGGCTCGCCCTACGGCGTGGCCACCGCCGCCGACGGCGCGCTCTGGTTCACGCTCGTCCACCAGGGCTGTGTCGGCAGGCTGGTGCCGGGCCACGAGCCGGTGATCCATCAGCTCGACCCGGCCGACGGGCAGCCCGGCGTGATCGTGCCCGGCCACGACGGCGCGATGTGGTTCACCGAGGGCAAGGGCGGCCGGGTCTGCCGGATCACCGGCGACGGCCAGGTCACCGCGTACCCGGCCGACTCGCCGTACGGGATCGTCGCCGGGCCCGACGGGGCGATGTGGTTCACCCAGATGGGCAGCGGGCGCATCGGGCGCATCGGCGCCGACGGCGAGCGCTCCGACTTCGACGTGCCGGTGGAGGGCGGCATGCCCGCCTTCATCACGGTGGGCGGCGACGACGCGCTCTGGTTCTCGATCAACCAGGGCCACGCCGTCGGCCGGATCTCGCTGTCCGGGGAGGTCACCGTGCATGCGCTGCCCACCGAGGGCGCCGCCCCCGTGGGTATCACGCTCGGGCCCGACGGGGCGGTGTGGTTCGTGGAGATCGGCGCGGGGCAGGTCGGCCGGATCGATCCGGCCGGGAAGATCACCGAGTTCCCGCTGCCCGATCGGGCCTGCCGTCCGCACGCCATCGTGGCCGGTCCCGACGGCGCGCTCTGGTTCACCGAGTGGGCCGCCGGGCGTCTCGGCCGCATCACGGTCGACGGCGCGATCGAGGAGCACCCGCTGCCCACGGTGCCGGTGCCGCCGTCCGCGACCGCCGGGCAGGGCGAGCCGGGCGCCGCCGGCAGCGGCGAGCCGCACGGGCTGACGGTCGGCGCCGACGGAGCGATCTGGGTAGCCCTGGAAGCCGGCGCCCTGGCCCGCATCCTGCCCCCCTCCCCCACCCCCGACCAGTGACGGTTGCGCCCGACCGGTGAGCCGTGGGGGGGCGTGGCCCAGACGAGCGTGGCGGGTGCTGACAATCCTCCGGATCCCCTTGGCGGCGCGCTGGGGCTGGGGTGGCGGTGGGGGGCTGGGGCGGAGTTGACTGGGGGGATGCATGCCATCATCGTCTCCGCCCAGGGCGGTCCAGAGGTTCTCGAATACGTCGAGCGTCCCGATCCGCCGCCGGGTGACGGGGAGGTCGTGGTCGACGTCGCGGCCAGCGGGGTCAACTTCATCGACATCTACCACCGTTCCGGCGCCTACCCGCTCCCGGTGCCGACCCCGATCGGGTCCGAGGGGGCCGGCGTGGTCTCGGCCGTCGGGCCGGGGGTCGACGGGCCGGCCGTCGGCGACACCGTGGCCTGGGCCGGCGTGCTGGGCAGCTACGCGGAGAAGGCCGTGGTGCCGGCCGACCGGCTGGTGCCGGTGCCCGACGGCGTGTCCGCCGAGCTGGCCGCGGCGGCGATGCTCCAGGGCATGACGGCCCACTACCTCACCCACTCGACGTACGACGTCAAGGAGGGCGACCAGGTGCTGGTGCACGCCGGCGCCGGCGGCATGGGCCAGCTGCTGATCCAGGTCGCCAAGCTGCGCGGCGCCAAGGTCTACAGCACGGTCTCCACGCCGGAGAAGGAGAAGCTGGCCCGCGCGGCCGGGGCCGACGAGGTGCTGGGCTACGACGAGTTCGCCGACGCGTTGCGCGACCGGATCCACGTCGTCTACGACGGCGTCGGCAGGACGACGTTCGACGGCGGCCTGGAGGCGCTGCGCCCGCGCGGGCTCATGGCCCTCTACGGCGCGGCCAGCGGCCCGGTCCCGCCGCTCGATCCGCAGGTGCTCAACCGCGCCGGCTCGCTCTTCCTGACCAGGCCCACACTCGTCCATTACGTCGCCGAGCGCGAGGAGCTGCTCTGGCGGGCCGCCGACCTGTTCGGCTGGATCGCCTCGGGGCAGCTCAGGATCAACGTGTCCGAGCGCTACCCGCTGGCCGAGGCACGACGGGCCCACGAGGACCTGGCCGCCCGGCGTACGACCGGAAAGTTGCTGTTGATTCCCTAGCGCTACGCTCGCCCCTTGTGGACATCAATGCGGCAGTCTGGTCGTTCGCTGCCGTCGTCGCGCTCCTGACGATCACACCGGGGCTCGACACGGCTCTCACCCTGCGCACGTCGCTGCTCACCGGCAGGCGGGCGGCCTGGGGGGTGGTGCTGGGCATCCAGCTCGGCACGCTGATCTGGGGCGTGCTCACCGCGGCGGGGCTGTCGGCGCTGCTGGCGGCCTCGCGGTTCGCCTACGACGTCCTGCGCTGGGCGGGGGCGGCGTACCTGGTGTGGATGGGGGTGCGCATGCTCCTCGCCAGGGCGCGGGCGGGCGAGGAGGAGGACGGGCAGCGGGCGTTCGGGTTCGGCAAGGGGTTCCGGCGCGGCCTGCTCACGAACCTGCTCAACCCCAAGGTGGGGGCGTTCTACGTGGCGATGTTGCCGCACTTCATCCCGGCCGGCGCGCCGCACGCGGCGATGGGGCTGCTGCTGGCCGGGGTGCACGTGGCCGAGGGGCTGGCGTGGAGCGCGGTGCTGATCGGGTTCGCCTCGCTGATGAGCGACGTCCTGCGGTCGGCCCGCGTACGGCGGATCCTCGACCGGGTGACCGGCGTGGTCATCGTCGGGTTCGGGCTCCGGCTCGCCCTTCACGACTGATCCCACGGCCAGTCCAGCAGCCGCGCGCCCAGGACCGCGGTCTCCAGGGTGAAGCGCTGGGTGGGGTCGTCGGGCGAGAAGCCGGTCAGCCGGCGGATGCGTTCCAGCCGGTACGTCACCGCCCGCGGACTGATCCGCAGCCTGCGGGCGGCCGCCGCCTGGTTGCCGTGCGCGGCGAAGACCGCCTCCAGCGTCTCGACCAGCGGCTCGTGCCCGCCCCTGGCGTGCAGCAGCGGGCTCAGCACGCTGGTCACCAGGTCCTCGATCGCGCCGCGGTCGCGCAGCAGCACGGGGAAGACCAGCAGGTCGGCGGCCTTGACCACGTCGAGCGTGAGCCGCAGCGCGTCGGCCAGCTCCAGCGCCCCGGCCGCCTCCCTGAAGGAGGTCACGACGCCGCCCGGCCCGCGGTGCGGCCGTCCGACGCCGACCCGCCATCCGGCCGGGAAGCGGGCGCGTACGTGATGGGTGAACTCCCCCACAGCGGCGGGCAGCGTGGCGGGCACGACGCACACCAGCAGCCCTTCGCGCACCGCCACCAGCACGTTGTGCGAGCCGAACCGGGCGATCAGGTCGCGCTCGATGCGGTCCTGGTCCCCGTCGCGCAGCCCGCGGGCGGCGGCCACCACGTACGACTCGGCCAGCCGGAGGCCGAAGTGCTCGGCCCGCTCGGCCAGCCGCTCGGCCCGTCCCTGGAGCAGGTCGTCCACGAACTCCCTGCGGGCCGTCTCCTCGCCTCTGAGGGCGGCGAGCTGGGCCAGCTCGTACCCCTCCATGAGCGCCGAGACGGCCCTGCGCAGCGCGGGCAGCACGTCCGGCAGCCCCTCGGCGGCGGCGAGCGCGCCGTCGACCAGCGTCCGCAGCGGGACGCCCTGCTCGGCGGCGCGCGTGCCGTCGGCGCGGCAGGCGTCGAGCGCCGCCCGCGAGGGCGGACGCCCGGCGGCTGCCCCGGCCAGCACCTGGCGATGCCCGCCGAGCAGGTCGGCGGGCATCCTGGAGAGCACCATCACACTCCTACGTCACGCCTGTCGAAGGACAGGATCGCGGTGAGCGCGAGCACTGCCGTCGCTCCCGCCAGCACAAGGTAGTCCCCGACCGGCAGGCCCTCATAGAGCGGCCGGCCCTCGGCGTAGTAGTGGAACGGCGAGAGCCACTTCAGCCAGGCGATGGCCGCCACGCCGCGGCCGAGCGTGACGACGATGTACCCGGCCGCCACCCACACGCCGACGACGGACGAGGCGATCATCCTGCGGCCGGTCACCGCGCCCACGGTCAGGGCCACGGTGCCGAAGAACAGCGCGAGCAGCAGCACCCCGACGTGCGCGGCCAGGACGCGGTCGAACGGCACCCCGAGCTCCGCCGCGTCCCCGGCCGCCCACGCCACGGCCAGCGTCACGGCGAACACCGCCAGCAGCGCCAGCGCCAGCGCGCAGAACCGCTGGAGCACCAGCCGCTTGCGGTCCACCGGCAGCGTGACGACGAGCTCCAGCGTCCCGGCCTCCTCCGGCTGGGCGATCGCCCGGTTGGCCAGCATGGTGGCGAGCACGACGAACAACATCGGGACGAAGAGCTGGTAGACGACCGTCTGCAGGAAGTTGACGCCGAGCGCCAGGTCGGGCATGCCGCCCATGAGGTCCCTGAGCGGGCCGGGGTACTTGGCCAGGGCCTGCTGGTTGAACGTTCTCGGGTCCTGGCTGACGCTGCGGAAGATGCTGATGTAGAGGGCCATGAACGCGCTGATGCCGACGGTCCACCAGATCAGGGCCCGGCGGTGGTCACGCAGACTCTTGGCGATCATGGTGCCGGTCCTCCTCGCTGTAGTAGGTCAGGAAGATCTCTTCCAGGTCGGGCTCGGCGCTGACCAGGTGGACGACGGTGAACCGGGCGGCGGCCTTGACCAGGGCGTCCGGGCGGCCGTCGATCGTGCACCGGACGCTGGCGCCCTCCACCCGCAGGTCGCGCACCCCCGGCAGGCCCTCGAACGCCGACGCCGGCACCGGGGCGTCGAAGTGCAGCTCCATCCGGCGGACGGCCTTCTCGCGCAGCGCGGCCACGTTCTCCACGGTCACCAGGCGGCCCGCGCGGACGATGCCGACCCGGTCGGAGACGCTCTCCACCTCGGCCAGCACGTGCGAGGACATGAGCACGGTCCGGCCGGCCGCCCGCACCTCCCGGACCATGGCCAGGAACTCCTGCTGGACGAGCGGGTCGAGCCCGCTGGTCGGCTCGTCGAGGATGAGGAACTCCGGCTCGTGCATGAACGCCTGGATCAGCCCGACCTTCTGCCTGTTGCCCTTGGAGAGCTTGCGCATCGGCACCGACAGGTCGGCGTCGAACCGTTCGGCCAGCTCCTCGATGCGGCTGCCCGGCACCCCGCCGCGCACGCGGCCGAGGAAACCGAGGTAGTCGCGGGCCCGGTCGCGGCCTTCGAGCGCCAGCTCGCCGGGCAGGTAGCCGATGCGGGCGCGGGTGGCGGCGGCGCGCGGGTCGTGGCCGAACACGCGGACCGTGCCGCGGGTGGGCCTGATCACGTCGAGCAGCAACCTGATCGTGGTGGTCTTGCCGGCGCCGTTGGGCCCGAGGTAGCCGAAGATCTCGCCGGGCCGGATCTCCAGCGTGAGGTCTTCGAGGCCGCGCCGCCCGCCGTAGTACTTGGTCAGCCCTTCGGCCTGTACCACTGCTGTCATGCCGGAATCGTCCCGCCGGGGCGGCGGTGGGGTCACTGGCCGAAGTCGGCAGCGTCCCGGCCGGTTCCCTTCCGGGACACGGCAACAAGAATGGGCAGGGTGAAGAGCGTGGAGACGGCGTTCGTGCTCGGTGGCGGTGGCGTGCTGGGGGCTCACGAGGTGGGCATGCTCCAGGCGCTCGACGACTTCGGCATCCGGCCCGACGTGGTCGTCGGCACGTCGGTGGGCGCGCTCAACGGCGCGCTCATCGCCGCCGACCCCGCGCGGGCGGTCGACCGGCTGACCTCGTTGTGGCGGTCCGACGTCGTGCGCACGGCGTTCGCCGGGTCGTGGGTGACGCGGCTGTCCACGCTGGCCAGGACCGGCACCCACCTGCATCCCAACGGTCCCCTCCGGGAGGTGCTGGCCGGGACGGTGCGCACGGAGCTGATCGAGGAGCTGGCGGTGCCGTTCCAGTGCGTGGCGGCCTCGGTGGAGCGGGCCGCGGCCCACTGGTTCGCCAGCGGGCCGCTGGTGGAGGCGGTGCTGGCGTCGTGCGCGGTGCCGGGGCTGCTGCCGCCTGTGAAGATCGGCGGGGAGCACTTCTTCGACGGCGGGCTGGTGCACAGCATCCCCGTCGGGCGGGCCGTGCAGCTCGGGGCCAGGCGGGTCTACGTGCTGCACGTCGGCCGGATCGAGCGCCCGCTGACCGCGCCCCGGCGGTTCTGGGAGGTGGGGATGGTGGCGTTCGAGATCGCGCGGCGCTACCGGTTCGCCGAGGAGATGGCCTCGTTGCCGCCGGGGGTGGAGGTGCACGTGCTGCCCGCCGGGGTCGCCGCGCCGCTGTCCACCCTGCGCTACCGCGACCTGTCCCAGATCTCCACCTACATCGAGCGGGCGTACCAGGCTTCTTCGCACTATCTGCGGACAAGAGGAGGATGAAGGTAGGGCCTCAGGGCAGGCAGACCTCAGGGAGGCGCCGTTGATCCCACCGCGTATCGTCCGCCGGATCGTGCTGGCTCCGCTCGTCATCGTGGTCACCGTGGTGGTGCTGGTGACGTTGCCGTTGTGGCTGCTGGTCACGTTCGGGGCGTCCTTGCGGCTGCCGCCGCCGCAGCGCAGGGGGTTGCGGTTCGTCTGGTTCGGCGCGGCCTGGCTGACGCTGGAGTCGGCGGTGCTCATCGCGTGCCTCGGGCTGTGGCTGTCGGGGGCGTTCGGGCGGGCCCGGCGCCAGGAGCGGCACTACGCGCTGATCCGCTGGTTCCTGGCCAAGGTGTACGCGGCGGCGGTGCGGATCTTCCGGCTGACCGTGGACGTCGAGGAGCCCGCGCCGACCGCGCAGGAGCGCGCCACCCGGCTGAGCCGCCCGGTCGTGGTGCTCTCCCGGCACGCCGGGCCGGGCGACTCCTTTCTGCTGATCTATCACCTGCTGGCGGTGTACGGGCGGCACCCGCGGATCGTCATGAAGGCCGCACTCCAGTACGACCCGTCGCTCGACGTCGTGGTCAACCGCCTGCCGAACGCCTTCGTGCCGCGGCGGTCCGGACGCGAGCGGGTGATCGAGGAGATCCGGCGGCTGTCGGCGACCATGGACGACCGCGACGCCCTGGTGATCTTCCCCGAGGGCGGCAACTTCACCCCGCGCCGGCGGCGGCTGGCGATCCGCCGGCTGGAGGACAAGGGGCTGGCCGAGGAGGCGGAGCGGGCACGCGGCATGACCCACCTGCTGCCGCCCCGGCCGAACGGGGCCATCGCCGCGATCACCGCCTGCCCGGAGGCCGACGTGGTCTTCGTCGCGCACACCGGCCTGGACGACCTCGTCACCATCGGCGACGTGTGGCGCAGGCTGCCGTACGCGGCGCGGATCACGGCCAGGTGGTGGCGGGTGCCGGCGGCCGAGGTGCCCAGGGACGACCGGGAGAGTCAGGTCCGCTGGCTGTACTCCCACTGGGAGGAGATCGACGCCTGGATCACCGCCCAGGGCGAGCGTTCCCGGCGGGATCAGGCCGAGGGGGCGCCTGGCGGCAGGTAGGGCACGGGGGCCGGGCCGTCGCGCAGCAGGCCGAGCAGGGCGTCGGTGTCCAGGTGCTGCTCGACGAGGTCGCCCAGGGCGTCCAGGCGGGCCTCGCGCAGGCGGCCGAAGTCGGTGTCCGGGGCGGGGACGAAGGCGCGCCCGGCCCGTTCGGCCACGTCGGCCAGGAAGGCCCGGCGGAAGGCGTCGTTCTCCAGGGCGCCGTGCCAGGTGGTGCCCCAAACGTCGCCGGCGCGGCAGCCGTCCAGGAAGGGCTCGCCGCCCTCGACGGTCGCCCGCCCGTGGTGGATCTCGTACGCGCTGACCGGCTGCCCGTAGGCCTGCCCGACCGGCCGGGCGAGCCGCTTGTCCGGTGCGAACTCGACGCGCACCGGCAGCAGTCCGAGCCCGTCCACCCGGCCCGCCCGCGACTCGACCTCGTCCACGATCTCCCGGCCGAGCATCTGGAACCCGCCGCAGATCCCGAGGACGGGCCCGCGCCGGGCGAGCAGGGCGTCGGCCAGGCCGGTGCGCCGCAGCCAGGCCAGGTCCTCGACCGTGGCCCGCGAGCCCGGCAGCACCACCAGGTCGGCGTCGTCCAGCTCGACCGGGTCGGTCACGAAGCGCACCAGCACGCCGGGCTCGGCGGCCAGGGCGTCCAGGTCGGTGAAGTTGGAGATCCGGGGCAGCCGGACGACCGCCACGCGCAACGTCTGCCTGCCCAGCGGCCGGCCGGTCGCGACCCGGCGGTTGTCCAGCGCGAGGGAGTCCTCGACGTCCAGCCAGAGGCCGTCGAGCCAGGGCAGCACGCCGTACACCGATCGGCCGGTGAGCTTCCTGATCATGTCGAGGCCGGGTTCGAGCAGCTCGCGGGCGCCCCGGAACTTGTTCACCACGAACCCTGAGACGAGGGCCTGGTCGGCCGCGTCCAGGAGCGCGACCGTGCCGTGGAAGGCGGCGAACACGCCGCCCCTGTCGATGTCGCCGACCACGACGACGGGCAGCCCGGCGGCCCTGGCCAGGCCCATGTTCGCGATGTCGCCGCGGCGCAGGTTGATCTCCGCGGGGCTGCCGGCGCCCTCGCAGATCACCACGTCGTACTGGGCGCGCAGCCGGTCCAGGGAGGCCAGGGCGGTGGTCCGCAGGAGGTCCTTGAGCGCGCCGTACTCCATGGCGTCCACGTCCGCGACGGGCTCGCCCAGGAGCACGACCTGGCTGCGGCGGTCGCTGCCCGGTTTGAGCAGGACGGGGTTCATGTCGGCGACCGGTTCCAGCCCGGCGGCCTGGGCCTGCATGGCCTGGGCGCGGCCGATCTCGGCGCCGCCGGCGGTGACGTAGGAGTTGAGCGACATGTTCTGGGCCTTGAAGGGCGCCACGCGCACGCCCTGGCGGGCCAGCCAGCGGCAGATCCCGGCGGTGACCACGCTCTTGCCCGCGTCGGAGGTGGTGCCGGCGACCAGCATCGCGCCCGTGACCTGCCCAGGATTCATGCGATCACCGTACATGAGCCCCAAACTGCGAAATTTCCCAGAAATCGCCCATTTACGAATCGTGTGACTTCTGCCACTCTGGCTAGAACGTTCGCCTAGAACAGCATTCTAGATTTTCCTACGGGAAGGGTGGGCATGGTCAGGACGTTGGGTTCGCCGCGTGCCGGCGTCATCGACGCGCGGACCAGGGCGCCGTTCGGCTGGGCGCCGCTGGTCGTGCTCTTCATCGTCGGGCTCGTGGACCGCATGGAGTACAACCTGCTGTCGGGGGTGCTGCCGCTCGTCCAGAAGGAGTGGGGCTTCAGCGACACCGCCGCGGGCTCGATCCCGACCGCCGCGGCGCTGGCCGCCGCGATCGTCTCCCTGCCCGCGGGCTTCCTGGCCGACCGGTTCAGCCGGACGCGGATCATCGCGGTGGTCGTGCTGCTGTGGGCCGTCGCCACGCTCGGCTCGGGCCTGGCCACCGGCTTCGTGATGTTCTACCTGATGCGGGTGCTGCTGGCGGCGGCCGAGAACATCGACAACCCGGCGGCCGGCAGCCTGCTCGCCGACTACTACCCGCCGGTCAGCCGGGCCAAGGCGTACGGGCTGACCCGCGTCACGACCTACCTCGGCGGCATCGGCACGCTGCTGGGCGGCGTGCTGGCCGAGGTGTTCTCCTGGCGCACCGCGTTCCTGGTGATGGTGGTGCCCGGCGTGCTCACGGCGGTGCTCGTGTGGTTCCTGCGCGAGCCGGGCCGCGGCGACCTGGACCGGATGGTCGCCGGAGCCCCCGCGGAAACCGCAGGATCGCCTGAGGGCACCGCGTCGCCCAAGGCGCCCTTCTGGCAGCAGTTCGGGCAGGTCATCCGCATCCCGACGCTGCTGTTCGTCTGCGTCGGGCTGGGCCTGCTGACCCTCGGCCTGGCCGGGATCTTCTACTGGCTGCCCACGCTCATGGTCCGCGAGTACGGCGTCGGCGTCGGCGCCGCCGGCTCGCTGAGCGGCCTGATCACCATCGCCGGGACGCTGGCCGGCACGCTGGTCGGCTCCTGGCTGGGCCGCAGGTGGCACGGCACCCGCAAGGGCGGCAGGCTGCTGGCCGGCGGCGGCGGCATCACGGCGGGCGCGGCCGTCCTGGCCGGCGCGCTGGCCATGGACTCGATCGGCCCGATGACCGCGCTGGTCCTGCTCGCCTGCTCGCTCATGTCGATCGCGATCCCGAACATGACGGCCTGCCTGGCCGACGTCGTCCCGGCCGCCGCGCGCGGTCTCGGCTTCGCCGTCCTGCAGCTGCTCATCACGGCGGCCGGGGCGTTCGGCTCACTCGTCGTCGGCATCGCCTCCGACCGGTTCGGCTCGCTGATCGGCGGCATGTACCTGCTGGTCGTCCCCATGATCGTGGGCGGCCTCCTGACGCTCGGCGCCCGCGCCTCCTTCGAGCGCGACGCCGGCCGGGTCATGGACGCCGCCCGCGCCGGCTAGGACGGCAGGCAGACGGTCAGCGCGCCCGGGGCCACCTTCGCCTTGATCTTGGTGGTGGCCTCGCGGTCGCCGCCGTCCAGCTCGTACGTCATCGGCGAGCCGAACCGGGCCGACACCTTGCGCGCCCGGGTGATGCGCACGAACGGCGAGTCCTCCGACCGTCCGGCGGCCATCTTGCCCATCACCCGGGCCCACTGGATCGGCCCCTTGGCCGTGGACAGCCCGACCTCCAGCCAGCCGTCGTCGGGCCGGGCGTCGTCGAACGCCTCGACCCCGCCGGCGATCGTGCCCACGTTGCCGAGCAGCAGGCAGCTCGCCTCCCCCTCGAACCAGGTGGACCCGTCGACCTTGACCGTCATCGGCACCAGGGGCCCGCCGACGTGCCGGACGGCGGCCTTGACGTAGCTCAGCTTGCCGAACTTCCGCTTGGCCTTGCCGTCGGCCTCGGCGATCATCTCGGCCTCGAACCCGGCCCCGGCCATGACCGCGAAGTGCTCGCCGTTGAGCACCCCGAGGTCCAGCTCGGCACGGCGGCCCTCGAAGCCGATCCGTACGGACTCCTCCAGGTCGGTGGGGATGCCCAGGTTGCCGGCGAACAGGTTGGCCGTCCCGGCGGGCAGGATCGCCATCGGCACGCCGGAGCCGGCCATGGCGTCGGCGCAGCGTTGCACCATGCCGTCACCGCCCCAGACGAACACCAGCTCCGCGCCCGCCTTGAGCGCCTTGCGCACCTTCTTGGGCGCCTTCTTGCTCTTGGGCACCTCGTGCCAGATCAGCTCGCCGACGTCCCGCTCGGTGAGCAGCACGCGCAGCCGGTCCAGGCCGGCCCCGAGGATCTTCTTCTGATGTGCGACAACCGCGATAGTGGGGGACACTCCTCCCGCACTACCCGGGCTTTGCCGGGTTATTAATGGCTTTTGTGCGGGTAGCGGTGGCCGAATGCGCATCCAGGACTGGTTCCTCACCGAGGAGGAACGCGACAACCGGGCGACCGGCCTCGACGCGTGGTCCAGCGGCAACTACGTACGGCCGCTGATCCACGGCGCCACGTACTTCGCCGAGCTGAAGAGCTGTCTGGAAGCGCTGCGCAAGGACGACCTGCTGCTGTTCGCCGACTGGCGGGGCGACCCCGACGAGCGACTGACCGACGACGGCCCCACGGTGAGCGCCGCCCTCGGGGCAGCGGCCGAGCGCGGCGCCGTCGTC
>NZ_JBSFGJ010000186.1:0-17464 GCF_053596515.1 Nonomuraea sp. NPDC001684 | reverse complement strand
CCCAACGCGTCCGCATGCACCTTGCCGTGCTCGGCCGAGATCAACGCGGCCAGCTCGTCACGATGGGCGTACATCAGCTCACGGAACCGGAACAGCACCTGCGCCCGCTTGACGAGCGAGGCGTCGCGCCAGGCGGGGAAGGCCGCGACCGCCGCGGCGACCGCGGCGTCGACGTCGGCGGCCGAGGCCAGCCGCACGTGGCCGCTGACCTCCCCGGTCGCCGGGTTGAAGATCTCCGCCGTGCGGCTGTCGCCGTCGACCGGAGATCCGTTGATCCAGTGCTTGACCGACTTCACTGAGCTGCTGCCTCTGCGTTGATGACTTCGAGTGCGTTGACGATGATCCCCAGGCCCTCGGCGGCCTCCTCCACCGTGAGGGTGAGGGGCGGGGCCATGCGGATGGCGGTGCCGTACAGGCCGCCCTTGCCGGCGAGCAGGCCCGCCTTCTTGGTCTCCTCCATGAAGCGGACGGCCTGGGCGGGGCTCTCCAGCTCGACGGCGAACATCAGGCCCTTGCCGCGCACGTCCTTGACGATCGGCAGGCGCTCGGCCGCCTCCTTGAGGCCGCCGATGATGAGGTCGCCGGTGCGCGCCGCGTTGGCCTGGAGGTCGTGGTCGAGGACGTAGTCGAGGGTGGCGTTCGCGGCGGCCATGGAGATGGGGTTGCCACCGAAGGTGGACAGGCCCACGGCGTGCGGGGCGTCCATCAGGTCGCCGCGGGCGACGATGCCGCCGACCGCGAAGCCGTTGCCCAGGCCCTTGGCGAACGTGATCATGTCGGGGGTCACGCCGTGGTTCTGGATGCCGAAGAACGCGCTGCCCGTACGGCCCCAGCCGGTCTGCACCTCGTCGGAGATGAGCAGGATGCCCTGCTCGTCCAGGACCTCCTTGTAGGCGGCGAACAGCCCGTCGGGGGCCATGGTGAAGCCGCCCACGCCCTGGATCGGCTCGGCGATCAGCGCCGCCACGTCGTTGGAGACCGAGGTGGCCAGCACGTGGCGCAGGTCGTCCACGCACGCCTTGATGTAGTCGGCGTCGGACAGGCCCTTGAACTGGGTGAGGTGCCGGTCGGCGCCGTGCAGGAAGTGCACGTTGAGCGGGGAGAGCGAGTTGTTCTTCCACGCCCGGTTGGAGGTGACGCTGACCGCGCCGAAGCTGCGCCCGTGGTAGCTCTGCCGCATGGCGAGCACCTGGTCGGTCCTGCGGGCGTAGGTCGCGAGGAGGAGGGCGGTCTCGTTGGCCTCCGTCCCGGAGTTGGTGAAGAACACCTTGGCGTCGGGGATGCCGGAGAGCCGGGCGATCTTCTCGGCGAGCTCGACCTGGCCGCGCAGCAGATAGACGGTGCTGGTGTGCACCACGCCCGTGGCGAGCTGGCGCTCGACGGCGTCCCGCACCTCGGGCACGTCGTACCCGATCATGTTGGTCAGGATCCCGGCGAAGAAGTCCAGGTAGCTCTTGCCATCGGCGTCGATGACACGATTGCCCTTGCCGCTGACGATCTCGATGGGCTCGTTGTAGTTGAGGGCCAGCCAGTTCGGCATCACTGCCCGGTGGCGCGCGAGAAGCTCCGACATGCTACCGAGTATCCCGTTCCCCCGGGCTTCCTGGCAGCGGCAGGCTGTCGGCGGGGGGTCAAATCCCCTTACAAACTGTAAGTCCTCCCCCTAGGGGATCACCCGTGCGCCTACGGGCGTACGCGCCGGCCCCTCGGTACGCCGCCAGAGGCATCGCGATTGACCACTGGCGGGCGACGACCCGGCGGGCCTTGCTCGGCCACCATCGGACCATCGACGAACCGAGGAGACCGAAGATGACCGTCACCATCGACCTGCGCCCCGGGCGCCCCGAGGCGCCCGCCGGGCCGCCCAAGCTCGACCGCGACCAGCTCCGCCGCGCCCAGCAGGACACCCTGGACACCCCGCGGATGGACTACAGCCTGCTGGCCCGGATGATGTTCAAGCCCGTCGACCTCATGTACGGCAGGAAGGGCTCCTACACGAAGTTCGCCATGCTGGAGATCATCGCGCGGGTGCCGTACCAGGCGTGGGAGCGGATGGGCTACTGGGCCGTCCACCGGCACGCCGGACGGTCGGCCCTGGCCAGGAGGGTCTTCGAGCGCATCGTCGAGGCCCGCGCCGACCAGGACAACGAGCAGTGGCACCTGCTGATCATGCAGGACCTGGTGCAGCGCGCCGGGCAGCGGCAGAACTGGCTGCTGCACAAGGCGGCGCCGTGGCTGATCGCGTTCTTCTATTACCACGTGTCCTGGGTGCTGTTCGTGGTCCGGCCGGACTGGAGCTACCGGCTCAACGCCGAGTTCGAGGACCACGCCGAGCACGAGTACATGACGTTCGTGGCCGAGAACCCCGACCTGGACTTCGTGCCCGACCCCGGCACGTACGCCGACGAGTACGGCCGCTACCGCTCGGTGGCCGACCTGCTCCGGCAGATCGGCCACGACGAGCGCACGCACAAGCTCGACAGCCTGGAGAGCATGCGTGAGCCCCGCGTCCGCTAGACCTTGGCCGGTTCGGGAGCCGCGACGGGCGCGGCCGGGCGCAGCACGGCCAGCGCGAGCAGCGCGGCGGCGACGCTGAACCCGGCCCCGACCCACGAGCCGAAGTGCACGGCCACGGTGAAGGCCCGGTCGGCGACCTCGCCGAGCCCGACCTGTTCGGCGACCCCGATCGACTCGCGGGCCGCCGCGGGCGCGTCGAGCGGCATCTCCGCGGTGTAGACGCCGGCCAGCACGCTGCCGAGCACGGCGATGCTCATGGCCAGGCCCACCTGCTGCACGGTGTCGTTGAGCGCGGAGCCGACGCCCGCGTGCTCCAGCGGGATGGCCCCCATCAGCGAGGCGTAGGCGGAGGGACCGGCCAGGCCGGCTCCCGCGCCCATCAGCACCAGCCCGCCCATCAGCGGCAGGTAGCCGGTGGTGAGCGCCATCACGACGAACCCGACGGCCATGATCAGCAGCCCGGCCGAGATCAGCACCCGGTTGGACACCTTCTTGCCCAGCGCCGCGCCGACGCCGTTGAACACGACGGCCGCCACCGCCTGGGGCAGCATGGCCAGGCCCGCCTGGAGCTCGCCGTAGCCCAGCACGAACTGCAGGTACTGGGTCAGCATGAGCATCACGGCGCCCGCGCCGAACGACATCAGCAGGATCGAGAAGGACGCGCCGCTGAAGTTGCGGTTGCGGAACAGCTGCAGCGGCAGCATCGGGTGCTCGGCCCGCCGCTCCCAGACGACGAACGCGGCCAGTGCGACCACCGCCACCGCGATGAGGGCGATGTTCCACTCGCGTTCGATGATCACGTAGACGGCCGAGGTCAGGCCGACGATCGAGAGCACCACGCCCACCGGGTCGATCCGCCGCCCGGTGCTGCGGGTCTCGGGCATCAGCACGAACGCGGCCACGATGGCCAGCGCGGCGATCGGGATGTTGAGCAGGAAGACCGAGCCCCACCAGTAGTGCTCCAGCAGGAAGCCGCCCAGCGTCGGGCCGGCGATCACGCCGAGCATCGCCACGCTTCCCCAGATGGCCATGGCCTTGCGCCGCTCGTCCTCCTCGAAGACGGTCATGAGGATGGACAGCGTCGAGGGCATCAGGATCGAGCCGCCGACCCCCATCAGGGCCCGCGCGCCGATCACCTGCCAGGGCTCGGCGGCCAGCACGGCCAGCAGCGACGCGCCGCCGAAGAAGGCCAGGCCGATGACGAGGAAGCGGCGGCGGCCGTACCGGTCGGACAGGCTTCCCGCGGTCAGCAGCAGGCCGGCGAAGACCAGCACGTAGGCGTCGAGGATCCACTGGATGTCGGACGGCGTCGCGCCCAGCTCCTCGATCAGGGACGGGATCGCCAGGTTCAGCACGGTTCCGTCCACCGTGAGGACCAGCAGCGAGAGGCAGAGCACGACAAGGACCCACCAGCGACGGGGGTCTCGTACAGCGTTCGAGGTCACTCGCACAGCGTACGACAACTCTCGCACACTGTGCGAGAGCATTTATCCTGGGAGCATGACCGGCAAGCAGTTCACCTCTGTCTGGTTCCGCGAGCCCCGCAAGGCCGCCGCCCCGGGCCGCAGCCGCGAGGAGATCGTCCGGGCCGCGCTGGAGCTGCTCGACCAGGAGGGGATGGCCGGGCTGAGCATGCGCAAGCTCGGCGCGAAGCTGGGCGCCGGCGCCACCAGCCTCTACTGGTACGTCGCCAACAAGGACGAGCTGCTCGAACTGGCCTACGACCAGGTCTGGGCCGAGATGACCGTCCCCGACGCCGAGGAGGTGGGCTGGCGCGACGCCGCCTCCGCCATGGCCTACGGCATGCGCGCGGTCATGCGGCAGCACCCGTGGTCGGCCGACCTCCTCGGCCGGGTGCCCGCGCTCGGCCCGCACGCCCTGTCGGCCTCCGACCGGATGCGCAGGATCTTCAGGGCGGCCGGCTTCCAGGGCCTCGACGTCGACTACGCCGTGGCCGCCGTCACCGCCTTCGTCTACGGCATGACCCTGCCCGAGATCGCCTGGGACGCCACCGCGAAGGACTCCGACTACGACGCCGAGGAGATGCGCGGCATGGTCGCCAAGGCCGCGGCCGACTTCCCCGACATGCTGGAGAGCATGGCCATGGGGGCGTACCAGGATCCGCAGGTGCTCCGGGCCACGGCGTTCGACTTCGGGCTCGTGTCGGTGCTCGACGGCCTTGAGCGGCGGCTGGCGACGTAGCAGGATCCGGGGCATGAGCGATTTCCGCGCCGCCCGCGATCTTCTCCTGAGCGCCGACTACCCCACGGCCCGACGCGACTTCCGCTGGCCGCGGGCCGAGCGGTTCAACTGGGCGCTCGACTGGTTCGACGGGGTGCTGGCCGCCGAGACCCCGCAGGCCGCGGCCCTGACCATCGTGAACCCCGGCAGCCGGGTCTCCCACACCTTCGCCGAGTTGTCGGCCCGCTCCAACCAGGTCGCCAACTGGCTGCACGAGCAGGGCGTGCGCCGGGGCGACCGCGTCCTGCTCATGCTGGGCAACCAGACCGAGCTGTGGGAGTCCCTGCTGGCGGCCATGAAGCTCGGGGCGGTGGTCATCCCGGCCACGACCCTGCTGACGGCCAAGGACATCGGCGAACGCCTCGACCGCGGCCAGGTCGCCCACGTGATCGCCAACGCCGCCGACGCGGGCAAGTTCGGCGCCGGTGAGTTCACCAGGATCGCGGTCGGCGACGCGTACGGGTGGCTGCCGTACCACGAGGCGTACGACGCCCACGAACGTTTCACCCCCGACGCCCCCACCCTGGCCGGCGACCCCCTGCTGCTCTACTTCACCTCCGGCACGACCTCCCGCCCCAAGCTGGTCGAGCACACCCACGCCTCCTACCCGGCCGGCCACCTGTCCACGATGTTCTGGATCGGCCTGCGCCCCGGCGACGTGCACCTCAACGTCTCCTCCCCCGGCTGGGCCAAGCACGCCTGGAGCAACGTGTTCGCCCCCTGGAACGCCGGGGCGACCGTGCTCATCCACAACTACGAGCGCTTCGCCGCCCGCGCGCTGCTGGAGGTGCTGCGCGACGAGCGGGTCACCACCTTCTGCGCGCCCCCGACCGTGTGGCGGATGCTCATCCAGGAGGACCTGGCGGCCTGGAAGCTACCGTTGCGCACGGCCGTGGCCGCGGGCGAGCCGCTCAACCCGGAGATCATCGACCAGGTCGCCAAGGCGTGGGGCATCACCATCCGCGACGGCTACGGCCAGACCGAGACCACCGCCCAGATCGGCAACGTACCGGACGAGCCGGTCAAGCCCGGATCGATGGGACGCCCGCTGCCCGGCTACGACATCGTGCTCATCGACCCCGTCACCGGCGAGCCCGGCGACGACGGCGAGATCTGCCTGCCGCTCGACCCCCGCCCCCTGGGCCTGATGGCCGGGTACGTCGGCGGCTCCGCCGAGGCCATGCGCGACGGTTTCTACCACACCGGCGACGTCGCCACCCGCGACCAGGACGGCTACATCACCTACGTCGGCCGGACCGACGACGTCTTCAAGGCCTCCGACTACCGCATCTCGCCGTTCGAGCTGGAGAGCGTGCTGCTGGAGCATCCCGCGGTGGCCGAGGCCGCCGTCGTGCCCGCGCCCGACCCGGTGCGCCTGGCGGTGCCGAAGGCGTACGTGATGCTGGCCCCCGGGTTCGAGGCCGGCGCCGACACCGCGCGGTCGATCTTCGAGCACTGCCGCCGGGAGCTGGCGCCGTACAAGCGGGTGCGCCGGCTGGAGTTCGCCGAGCTGCCCAAGACGATCTCGGGCAAGATCCGGCGGGTGGAGTTGCGGGTGCGCGAACCCCGAGGTGAGTACCGCGAGGAGGAGTTCAATCTGTGACAGTGTGTATATGGCTGTATGACCGTTCTTACAGGTTGATCGGCTAGGCTCGCCCCGTGCTGCCCACCATTGCCGACGTCCTCGCCCTGGAGACCGTGCGCCGGGGCGGCCCGCGCGTGGTCGCGGGCGCCGACCGGCTCGACACCAAGGTGCGGTGGGTGCACGTCGGCGAGATCGCCGACATCGCCCATCTGCTGCGCGGCGGCGAGCTGGTGCTCACCACGGGCGTCGCGCTGCCCGACGACCCTGAGAAGCTCGCCGACTACGTGGGCGAGCTCGCCTCCGTGGGCGCCTCCGGGCTGATCGTGGAGCTCGGCCGCAGGTTCCTGCGCGAGCTGCCGCGGGCGGTGGTCAAGTCGGCCGAGGAGCACGGGCTGCCGGTCATCGTGCTGGCCCGCGAGACGCCGTTCGTGCAGATCACCGAGTCCGTGCACGCCCGGATCATCGACATCCAGCTTGAGGAGCTGCGCGCCTCCGAGCAGTTGCACGAGGTGTTCACCGAGCTGTCGGTCGAGGGCGCCTCGCCCGCCGAGGTGCTCACCCAGGTCGCCCGGCTGTCCGGCCGTCCGGTGCTGCTGGAGAACCTCGCCCACCAGGTGCTGGCCTGCGAGTCCGCGGGCCGCGACGCCGGCGCGCTGCTGGCCGGCTGGGAGACCAGGTCGCGCGGCGTGGCCCCGGCCGAGCGCACGGCCTACGACCCCGCCTCCGGCTGGCTGGTCACCACCGTCGGTGCGCGCGGCCAGGACTGGGGGCGGCTGATCCTCATCTGCGAGACGCCGCCGACCCCACGCGAGATGGTGATGGCCGAACGCGCCGCCACCACCCTCGCCCTCGGCCGCCTGCTCGAACGCCACCAGGAGTCCCTGGAACGCCAGGCCCACGGCACGATCATCACCGGCATCCTGACCCACGCCTACGCCGACCCCGACGAGGCCGCCGCCCGCGCCCGCGCGGTCGGCGTGCCGCTGACCGGGCGCAAGCTGATCAGCGTCGTCATCAGGCCGACCGAGCCCGTCGACCAGGCGCTCGACGGCCAGGCACAGCTCGGCGAGCTGGCCGAGGCCACCGCCGCCGCCTGCCGCGACGCCCGCCTGCCCGCTCTGGTGGGCGCGCTCGACCAGGAGCGGGTCGGCGTCCTGCTGCCGCTTCCGCCGCGTACCGGCGCCGAGCCCGCGCTGACCGCGCTCGCCGAGCGGCTGCGCATGCTGTGGCGGCCCGGCTCGGCGTTCGTGCTGGCCGCGGGGTCGGTGGTGGAGTCCATCCGGGACGTACGGCGCAGCTTCCTCGAAGCCGAGCAGGTCGCCGACGTGGCCGTGCGCCAGCCGGACGGCCGCGCCTTCTACCGCCTGCCCGACCTGCGCCTGCGCGGCCTGCTCCACCTGCTGCGCGACGACGCGCGGCTGCAGACGTTCGCCGAGCGTGAGCTGGGCCCGCTGCTGGCGCACGACGCCCAGCGCGGCGGCGACCTCACCCGGATCCTGCGCACCTACCTCGACGCGGGCCGCAACAAGGCCGTGGCCGCCCAGAAGGCCCACCTGTCCAGGCCCGCCTTCTACGACCGCCTGCGCCGCCTCGAACGCATCCTCGACACCGACCTCGACGACGTCGAGTCATGCCTGTCACTGCACGTCGCGCTGCTGGCGCTGGAGTCGTTCCGCAGGGAGAACCGTTGAGAGCTCGTGATCACGGCATCGTCGTCGGCACCGGCGTCCCCGGTCCGCTGAACGCGATCACCGACGTGCCCGGCGTGCTCGTCGGCCACACCACGCTGACCGAGGGCACCGCCCGTACGGGGGTCACCGTCGTCCGCCCCGGCCCCGGCCCGGCCTACGACTCCCCCGTCTACGCCGGCTACCACTGGCTCAACGGCAACGGCGAGATGACCGGCCTGCCCTACCTGGACGACTTCGGCCTGCTGCACTCGCCGATCGGGCTGACCAACACCTTCTCCGTCGGCGTGGTGCGCGACGCGCTGGTCTCCCTGGAGATCGGCGGCCGGGGCGGGAGCGCGTGGTCGCTGCCGGTGGTCGCCGAGACCTGGGACGGCCGGCTCAACGACATCGACGCCCGGCACGTCCGCCAGGAGCACGTCGAAGGGGCCTACCACGGCGCCTCGGCGGGCCCGGTGCCCGAGGGGTCGGTCGGCGGCGGCACCGGCATGATCTGCCACGGCTTCAAGGGCGGCATCGGCACCGCGTCCCGCGTGACCGGCGATTACACGGTCGGCGTGCTCGTGCAGGCCAACCACGGCAGCCGCGACCGGCTCACCGTCAACGGCCGCCCGATCGTCATGGACGACGTGCCCCGCCCCGGCGGCCCCGAGGGCGCGGGATCGATCATCGCCGTGGTCGCCACGGACGCGCCGCTCCTCCCCCACCAGTGCCGCAAGCTCGCCCAGCGCGCCGGGCTCGGCGTGGCCAGGACGGGCGGCGCCGGCGAGAGCAGCAGCGGCGACGGCTTCGTCTGCTTCGCCACCGGCAACCGCGGCCTGCCCTCCAACGCCCTCGACGACAAGGGCTCCGGCGTGTTCGAGGTGCGCGTGCTGGCCGACGCCCGTCTCGACCCGCTCTTCCACGCCGCGATCGAGGCCACGGAGGAGGCCATCGTCAACGCGCTGGTCGCCGCCGATACGATGACCGGCGCGAACGGCTTCACCGCCTACGCACTCGACGGCGCCCGCCTCGCCGACCTGGTGAAATGAGCAACATGTCTGATGTCCTGATGCCCGACCTCGAAGACCTCGGCCGCATGATCGCGACCGCCGGCGCGTTCGCCGTGCCCGTGCACGACGTGCGACTGACCCCCGACGAGCTCGACCCCGAGCAGATCGTCGCCGGCGACCCGGCCACGTCGTCGCTGGAGCTCGGCGACGGCAGGGGCATCTGGGAGATCACCCCGGGCGTCGTCACCGACGTCGAGACCGACGAGATCTTCGTGGTGCTGTCCGGCCGCGCCACGATCGCCGTCGAGGGCGGCACCACCATCGAGGTCGGCCCCGGCGACGTGTGCCTGCTGGCCGAGGGCGCGCGCACGACGTGGATCGTGCACGAGACGCTACGCAAGGTGTACCAGTCCCGACAGTCCAAGCAATCCGAGTAGTCCGGACAGTCCGGGCGACCCCGCTAGAACCCCATCGCCGCGCGCACCTCCGCCAGCGTGCGGACCGCCCGCTCCCGGGCCCGCTCGTTGCCCTGCGCCAGCACCTGACGCACGTCGGCCTCGGTGTGCTCGCGCCGCCGCCGCCTGATCGGGCGCAGGAACTCGTTGACCGCCTCGGTGGTCAGCGCCTTGAGCGCGGCGGCCCCGCCGTCGCCGATCTCGTCGGCGATCTCCCGGGGCGGGCGGCCGAGGCAGAGCCCGGCCAGCGTGAGCAGGTTCGCCACGCCGGGCCGGTGCACCTCGTCGAAGGTGATCAGGCGGTCGGAGTCGGTGCGGGCCTTGCGGATGAGGGCGGCGGTCTCGTCCTCGGTGGCCGCCAGGGCGATGGCGTTGCCGCGGCTCTTGCTCATCTTGCCGCCGTCCAGGCCCATGAGCAGCGGACGCTCGCCCAACATGGCCTCGGGCAGCGGGAACACCTCGCCGTACCGCTCGTTGAAGCGCCGCGCGACCAGCCGCGCCACCTCAACGTGCGGAAGCTGGTCGCGGCCCACGGGCACCAGCGTGCCCTTGCAGAACAGGATGTCGGCGGCCTGGTGCACCGGATAGGTGAACAGCAGGCCGCTCACCGCGCGCCGGGCGCTGTGCGCGATCTCGTCCTTCACCGTCGGGTTGCGGCTCAGCTCCGCCACCGACACCAGGCTCAGGAACGGCAGCAGGAGCTGGTTCAGCTCCGGGATCGCGCTGTGCTGGAAGATCGTGACCTTGCCCGGGTCGAGGCCGACGGCCAGATAGTCGAGGAGCACCTCGGTGATGTTGCGCTGGATCTCGCCGGGCAGGTCGCGGTCGGTGATCACCTGGTAGTCGGCGATCAGCACGTACGTCCGGTAACGGTCCTGCAGCTCCACCCGGTTGGCGAGGGTGCCGAAATAGTGGCCCAGATGCAGGCGTCCGGTCGGACGGTCGCCGGTCAGGACGACGTCGTTCACGATGGGTCTCTCCTTCAGGTGTGCCGCCGCCTGAGGGGAGCCCGCACGCACGGAAAAGGGCCGCCACCAGGACGGCCCAGCATGGGGAATCAGCGGCCGTCTGCCGGCCGCCACCACATGCTGATACGGGTCATAGCTCAATGTTATCTGGGCTGGGTGTCAATCTCGTAACCTCTTGAGCAGTTTGGCGCGTTCGGCTGACTCCGGGACCTTGATCTCGTCAGGATGGTTCGGTCCCTTTTCCGCCCTCTGGAGAGTTCATGTCTCGACGCACCCTCGCCGGCGGCCTGGCCATAGCCGCCACGATCACCGTCACCACGCTGCCCGCCTCGGCGGCGCAGCTCGCGGTGAAGTTCCCGTCGGCCAGTTTCCCGCTGGGCGCCCGGCCTGCCGCCACCAAGACGCTGACCGCCGTGACGCAGGGCATCGACCTGTACGACGTGAAGGCGGGCAGCTCCACCGACGGCTACACGGTGACCGTGCTCATGCCGAGCGGCCGCGACTACGGCGCGCTGGAGACCGCCCAGGCCAAGGTCGCCGAGGTCGAGGCGGCCGGGGAGGCGCCGAGCCTGCAGAAGGTGGTCCGGCCGAGCGTGGCCGACGCGCCCTCCCAGACCGTCTACATGGTCCGCGTGGGCCTGTGGTCCTTCAAGGACAAGGCGAAGGCCGACGAGACCGCCAAGGCGCTCAAGGAAGCCGGGCTGAAGGTCAAGGTCGACTACCTCGGCGACGACGGCCTCAAGACCACCGGCCCCTGGGACGCCAAGGTCGTCATGATCGACTCCCGGACGTTCCGCGGCTCGTACGCCGCCTCCCTCGGCGCCAGCGTCGCCGCGCGCGAGACGGTCTCCTCGATGGCCAAGGCGCGCAACGCGGTGGTCGGCGTCAACGGCGGCTTCTTCAACATCCACACCGCCAAGAACCTGCGCGGCGAGCCCGTCGGCGCCTCCGTGGTGGCCGGCCGGCTGCTCAGCGAGGCCGTGCCGGGCCGCTCCGCCGTGGTGCTCCAGGGCCGCAGCGTGCGCATCACCGAGCTGAAGACCGCCGTCACCGCCGTCTCCCAGGACGGCGACAAGCTCGTCGTCAACGGCGTCAACCGCGCCGCCGCCACGGACGAGGCCGTGCTCTACACCGAGGAGTACGGCGCCAAGACGCCGACCGGCGGCACCGACGTCGTCCTCGACGCCAACGGCAAGGCGGTCACCGTACGCGCGAGCGGCGCCGCCGTGGCCAAGGGCACCCGGGTGCTGCACGGCCAGGGCGGCGCCGCCGAATGGCTCGACGAGCACGCCTGGGAGGGCTGGACGGTCAAGATCGACACGAAGGTCACCGACCTGCGCACCCGCAAGGCCCTCAAGCTGACCCCCGACCTGAACGTCATCGCCGGCGGCGTCGGCCTGGTGCGCAACGGCCACGTGAAGATCACTGCCAAGCGCGACGGCCACGACTCCGTGAACATGATCCTGCGCCGCCACCCGCGCACCCTCCTCGGCGTCACCAGGAACGGCAGCCTCATCCTGGCCACCATCGACGGACGCCAGCCCGGCGTGACCATCGGCGCCAACTTCCACGAGGCCGCCCAGTTCATGCGCTGGCTCGGCGCGGTCCAGGCCATCAACCTGGACGGCGGCGGCTCGACCGCGATGGTGGTGTCGAACAAGCTGGTCAACCGGCCATCGGACGGCGTGGAGCGCGGCGTCGGCGACGCCCTCCTCGTCCTTCCCCAGTAGCCGCCGGGGCGCGAGGGGCAGGCTCGCCCCCTCCGCCCCGGCTTCCCCGCCAAGCACCACCCCACGGCCGCGGCCCCGGTCCCGCCGGGCATCCCACCCCACCCCCCATAGGCGGGCGGGCCACGTCTCCTGGCCCGGACTTCACGGGCGGGCATGGGCCGTCCAGTGGGCGAGTTGTTCCCTGGTCGTCACCGTGGCCCGATGCCCGGCCCCCAGCACGCGAGCCCGGACCGGCAACAGCGCCGCGCAGAGATCGCGAGCCCCCGCCGCGTCCCCCGCCATCCCCGTCCAGTACGCGAGGTTGGCCCTGGCGGTCAGGGTGTCCGGATGCTCGGCCCCCTGCACCCGCTCCCGCACCGGCACCAACGCCGCATACTGATCCCGCGCCGCAGCCGCTTCCCCCAACTCCCCCGTCCACCGCGCCAACTCGTGCCGGATCGTCAACGTGTCCGGATGGTCGGGCCCGAGAATGCGCTCCCGAACGGGGAGCAGCGCCGCGTACAGGTCGCGGGCGGCCGCCGCGTCCCCCGCCTTCCCCGTCCACTGGGCCAGGCTGGCTCTGGCGGTGAGCGTGTCCGGATGCTCGGGCCCCTGCACCCGCTCCCGTATCGGCACCAACGCCGCGAACTGATCCCGCGCCGCGGCCGCCTCCCCCAACTCCCCCGTCCACCGCGCCAGCTCGTGCCGGACCGTCAACGTGTCCGGATGATGCGGTCCCGACACCCGCTCCCGTACCAGGAGCAACGCCGCGTACTGGTCGCGGGCGGCCAGCGCGTCCCCCAGCTCGCCGGTCCACCGGGCCAGCTCGTGCCGGTTGATCAGCGTCGAGGGATGCTCGGGCCCCTGCACCCGCTCCCGTACCGGCAGCAGCGCCGCGTACTGGTCACGGGCCGCGGCCGCGTCCCCGGCCTGCCCGGTCCACTGAGCCAGGTTGGCCTGCGTGGTCAAGGTGTCCGGATGCTCGGGGCCCGACACCCACTGCCGGACGGGCAGCAGCGCCGCGTACTGGTCACGGGCGGCCACCGGATCGCCGGCTCGTCCCGTCCACTGGGCCAGGTTGTGCCGGGTGGTCAGGGTGTGCGGGTGTTCGGGGCCGAGCACCCGTTCGTAGACGGGCAGCAGCTCCAGGTACTGGTCACGCGCCGCCGCCGGGTCGCCCGCCTCGCCCGTCCAGAGCGCCAGCTCGTGCCGGGCCGTCAGCGTGGCGACCTCCTCAGGGCCGAGCGCCGCCGCGAGCGCGTCGGCGATCTCCTGGAACAACGACTTCGCCGTACGGTAGTCGCCGCTGGCCCCCAGATACTGGGCCGTCTTGTCCATGCCGGGCGAGGTCGGCCCGAGCACCGTCCGGATGTGCGGCAGCAGCCTGGCGTACCGCGCCCATCGCGCCTTCTGCCCCGGATTGTCGGGCAGCACGGCCTCCACCAGCACCGCCGCCACCTCCCGCCAACGGCGCTGCGCGCGCAGCGGAAGCTGGTCGAGCGTGACGGCCTGCACCAGCCGGTGCACCGTGACCGTCCCGTCCACGGGCGGACCGATCAGGCTGTGCCCCCGCAACGCGCTCAGCGCCGCGTTGATCCTCAGCGTGTCCCGCGGCAGCGCCCGCATCATCAGCAACACGCTGGGATGCACGTCACGCAGCACGCGCGTGCGCGGCCCGGGGATCCGCCCGTAGGCCCGCCGCCGCTGCACGTCCGCCCGGAACAGCTCCCGCGGCGCCCACCGCGCCAGCGGCGAGAGCAGCAGATGGTACGGGATCGCCTCGTGCGCGTAGCAGGACAGCAGCCGCAGCAACGCGATGGCCTGCGGACTCGTCCTGGCCAGCCGCCGGAACGCGAACTGCCACGTGGTGGCCACCCGCTCGCGATACCCCCACGCCTGCCCCTGCGCCAGCAACTCGGCACGCTGGTGATGCAGCAGATCCAGGTACTCCGACAGCTCCAGTCCCGTCTCCGACATGTAGGCCGCGGCCTGCTCCAGCGCCAGCGGCAGCGCGCCGAGCTCCGCCACCACGGCCGCCGCCGCGACGGTGTCGTCCTGCCCCGTGCTCGCCAGCATCAGCAGCGCCGCCGACTCCAGGTCGAGCACCGGCAGCTCCAGCCCACGATCCCGCGGCCAGCTCCCGGACCGGCTCGTGATCAGCACGTGCCCCGGCCCCGCCGGCGGCAACACGGCTCGCACCGCCTCGGCCTCCGGCACGTTGTCGAAGATCAACAACCATGGTTCGGTACGCGCCGCCAGCGCGGCGTGCACCTGGTCGACCGGGTCCGCCGCGTCCGCGCCCAGCTCCCGTAAGCCCATGAGAGCCGCCAACCGGGCGAACGCCGCCGACAACACCGCAGGATCGGCCGCCGGCAACTGCCAGACGAGCTCGTAGTCGTGCTGATGGCGATAGGCGTACTCCAGCGCGAGACTGGTCTTGCCCACGCCGCCGAGCCCGTGCACGGCCACCACCGCAGGCCGCACCTGGCTGGCCAGCAGCCGCTCGCGCAGCTCCACCACGACCTCGTCCCGCCCGACGAGCTGCGGCGGTCGCGGCGCCAGCTGCACGGGCCGCGTCGCCACCCGGGGCCGCGACGGCAGATGCACGTCCCCGATGACCTCGACATGCCCCCCGGTCACCGCCGTGGACCTGTCCCCGGTCATGGCCAGCCCGGACTCCTGCCGCCCGACCACGATCGACCGCTGCCCCTCAGCTCTCTCGACCGCCCCACCAGCAGCAGCACCACCGACGGCCCCACCACGACCGCCACCATCGCCAACGCCACCCGGCCCACCATCGCGCCCGCCACCGGGCCCATCCGCACCGGCACCCGTACCGACAGCATCCTGACCAGCCTCATCGGGCCCCGAGCCACCAGAACCGGCACCAGCCCGCCCGGCCCCCTCGCTCTCCGGACCGCTCTCACCGCCGCCGGTGGGCGCCATGGCCGCCCGAAGCTGCGCCCACAACCCGACCCCGGCGATGAACAACCCCGCGACCCCCACGAACATGCTGACGACGCTGGCCCGCTTGTCCAGCATCTCCAGCTGTAACGGCTCGGCGAAGAACCCCACGACCCCCGCGGCCACCAACCCGACGGAGATCGACGCGAACGTCCACGCCAGCAGCCGACGGCTACGGCGCGCTGACTGCCTGGAAGGGGGAGAAGCGGTCACTCTATTAGAGTTACCCGATTACGTTCAGTATCCCAGCGAGATTATCAGGACCATGAACAACCCCTGACCTTGCCGAACGGCCATCCGGCGCACAACATCACCGATCACCGGCCCCAGACTCGTGCCGCCGCTCAACCCCGACGACCCGCCACCAGCTTCCTTGCCACCCCGCCACCCCGTCCGCTCCGGCCCCGCCGGCTTTCCATCCGCTTCATCCAGCCGGACGGCGACCGAGACACCCCAGCGGGCCCGCGGGCAGCCGAGTGAATCTCAGCCTTGTGCCCCCATCGGCGGCGGCTCGACGAGGTGATGAAGGATCCGCTGCCGCATCGACCGGCGTTCCAACGCCCGCCGTACCTCCTCCACCACGGCCGTCATCGCGTAGGGGAGCTCGCCGTCCAGCTCGGCGACCGTCTGGTGGGTGGCACGCCACTCCGCCTCCAGGAACGGCACCAGCGACCGGCCGCGCTCGGTCAGGTCGATCCGGCGGGTGCGCGCGTCGGGCCCCGGCTCCGAGGTGACGAGACCCTCCTTGCGCATGGCGGCGACGGTCTGGCTGATCGCGGAGTGCGAACGGTTCAGGGACTTCGCGAGCTCGCGAATGGTCAGCGGCCCTGTGTGGGCGAGCCGGATGAGCGGATAGGCGAACCGAGTGCGCACCCCGTCGAGGCCACGCTCCAGGTAGACCTGGTCGATCTCAGCGTCCATGGCTGCCAGGAGTTCGTGCAGGGAGTGCCAGGGGTCGGGTATCGCCGTGGGGTCAGAAGATGTCACAGTGCTAATATAACAGCGCTGGCATAATCGCCGGCCCGCATCAGGCTGCGCAGTGCGCGGCATACCTCCACCCCTCCAACGGCAGGAGCCCCCTTGTATCCCTCGATCGAACCGTACGAGCACGGCATGCTCGATGTCGGCGACGGCAACCTCATCTACTGGGAGGTCTGCGGCAACCCCGACGGCAAGCCCGCGGTCGTCGTGCACGGCGGGCCCGGGTCAGGCTGTTCGACCGGCTCCCGCCGCAGATTCGACCCGGACCGTTTCCGCATCGTCCTGTTCGACCAGCGCAACTGCGGCCGCAGCCGCCCGCACGCCGCCGACCCGGCCACCGACCTGACGAGCAACACCACCCACAACCTGATCGCCGACATGGAACTGCTGCGCGAGCACCTCGGCATCGACCAGTGGCTGCTGTACGGCGGTTCGTGGGGTTCGACGCTGATCCTGGCCTACGCCGAGACCCATCCCGAGCGGGTGTCGGAGATCGTCATCCCCGCGGTCACCATGACCCGACGCTCCGAGATCGACTGGCTCTACCGGGGCGTCGGCAGGTTCTTCCCGGAGGCGCAAGAACGGTTCGTGCAAGGCGTCCCCGACGCCGACAGCGACGGTGACGTGTTCAAGGTGCTGGCGGCGTACTCGCGGTTGCTGGCCGACCCCGACCCGAAGGTACGCGAGAAGGCCGCCCACGACTGGGTCACCTGGGAGGACGCGGTGATCTCCCAGGAGACCAACGGCACACCCAACGCCTACAGCAACCGGCCGGACGACGCCATCATGGCCATGACCCGCATCTGCGCCCACTACTTCGCCAACGCCGCCTGGCTGGAAGAGGGCGTGCTCCTACGCAACGCACACCGGCTGGCCGGCATCCCCGGCGCTCTGATCCACGGCCGCCTGGACATGGGCAGCCCTCTCCAGACAGCCTGGGAGCTGACCAATGCCTGGCCCGACGCCGACCTGCACGTGGTGGCAGACTCCGGCCACACCGGCAGCGAATCCTTCAGCAAGATCCTGAACGAGGCCATCGAAACCTTCTCACCCCCCAAACAGAACTGACCCCTCGGCCCGCCATCACCTCATGGCCGGGGCGCGCTCACAACAAGGGTGTGGACGGTCGCTTCCGATAACAGACCGCAATACTCTCCTCATCGCACCGCACGTGAGGATCGACGACCGGCTCAGATGCCGGCCTGGCCCGAGACGCGCGTGCGAAACCGTCCCCGGATGACACCAAGCGGCCGGACATCCTGAATTACTCCGGAAATGCAGAAAGGGCCCCGACCGAAGTCGGAGCCCTTCCCAAAGATTGTCCGGCGGTGACCTACTCTCCCACACCCTCCCGAGTGCAGTAC
>NZ_JBSFGJ010000185.1:0-17615 GCF_053596515.1 Nonomuraea sp. NPDC001684 | reverse complement strand
CGGACGCCTGGTCGGCGGCGTCGGCGTACAGGTCGTCCGCCTGGTCGAAGTAACCGCCGAGCACCAGCCGGCCCGCCCGCCACAGCGTGTGCTGGAAGCGCGGCCAGGGCAGCGGGAGCCGGTCGAGCAGGTCGTCGCAGCGGGCCGCGGCCAGGTCGGCGCCGGTGACGTCGAACAGCTCCAGCCGGTTGTGGGTGTCCATCATGTTCGCCAGCAGCTGGTAGGCCGGCTCGCCGTCCGCCAGTTCGTGCAGCTCGGCGGCGAGGTCCGCCAGCTCGTGCACGTGCAGCGGGCGCGGCAGCGACAGGTGCCTGGCATTGAGCGCGCGCATCAGCAGCCGCCGGTCGCCCAGCCGCCGGGCCATGGCCACGGCCTGCGCGGACAGCCCCTCGGCCCGCGGGTCGCCGGAGGCGTCGTAGAGCTCCTGGGCCAGCCCGGCCAGCAGCATCGCGCGCTCGGGGCCGTCCCGTTCCGGCAGCTCGCGCAGCGCGTCCTCGAAGCGGCGGACGAGCAGCGGGTCGGCCGCGCCGTACGGGTCCCGCAGCGTCCAGATCGTCGGCGTGTCGAACGAGGTCAGCGCCCGGACCCGGAGCGCCGTTCCCCCGTCCGTGATGCGGTCGGCCGCCCGCACGGCCCGGTCCCTGACCCGGCGGGCGGCGGCCGGCTCGCCCGCCGCGAGCAGCGCACGCACCTGCCGCAGCAGCAGCTCCACGTGCTCGGCCGGGTCGCCGCCGCACGCGTCGTGCGCGGTCACCGCGTGCCCCAGCCAGGACGCGGACTCGGCGTAGCCCAGGCGCAGCTCGGCCTGCTCGGCCGCGGCCCGCGCCCACCGCACCGCCTCCCCGTACGCCACCGGCCCGGCCTGCACGGCGTGGTGGGCGATCAACTCGACGTCGGTCGCCGGACGGGCGGACAGCGCGGCGGCCAGGTCCCGGTGCAGCGCCGCCCTGCGCAGCGGCGGCAGGTCCCTGACGAGCGCCTCGCGCACCAGGTCGTGCACGAACGCCAGCCGCCCGCCGGCCCGCGCCGCCAGCAGGCCCCCGCGCACGGCCCGGTCGAGCGGCCCGTACGCCTCCTCCCCCGCGACCCGGGCCACCACGGCCGGGTCGAACTCCCGTCCGGCCAGCGCCGCGACCGCCAGCACGTCCGTGACCCCGGCGAGCGCGTCCAGCCGCAGGCGGACCAGCTCGGTCACCGCCTCGGGCACCTCGTCCACATCCGGGTTCTGAGCAAGCAGCCTGATGCTCTCGCGCAGGAAGAACGGGTTGCCGCCGGTGCGGTCGGCCATCCTGGCGCACAACTCGTCGTCCAGCTCGATGCCGAGGTCGGCCGCGATGGCCCGGACCGCCTCGGGGCCGACGCCGGTCAGGCGCAGCCGCGACAGGTCGTAGCGGACCAGCCGCCCGAGCACGTCGCCGGTCCCGGTGCGGAAGGCCGCGACCAGCGTGACCGCGCCGCCGCGCAGCAGCATGACGAGGTGCCTGAGCAGGTCGAGCGAGGCCGGGTCGGCCCATTGGAGATCGTCCAGGACGATGACGAGCGGCTGGGCGCGCGAGGCCGTGACCAGCCATCGGGCGACGGCCTGGTTCCGGCGCGACAACAACGCCTCGGCCGGGCCACCGGCGTCCGGGGGCGCTTCGGGGCGGGCGTCGAGGAGGCCGGACAGGGGCTCGCGGTCCGGCGGCGGGCAGTGCGGCTCCAGCGCCTGGAAGACCTGCGTCCACGGCCACAGCGCGGGCGTGCCCTCGGCGTCGTGGCAGCGTCCGCGGAGCACGAGCCGGCCGAGCCGCGCGCAGTGCTCGCCGAACGCCTCCAGCAGCCGCGTCTTCCCGATCCCCGGCTCACCGCTGACCTCGGCGACCGCGAGCCCGGCGGGCGCGGCCCGCTCGGCCACCGCCACCAGCTCGGCCAGCTCGGCCTCCCGCCCGTGCGGGACGTCCAGGGGGCGTGGCGCGGCCACCAGCGCCGGGGTGTCGTCCACCGGCGCGAGCGAGCCGGCCTGGCGCAGGATGTCCGACTCCAGCGACCGCAGCTCGGGCCCGGGATCGAGGCCGAGCTCCTCGGACAGCCGCCTGGCCGCCGTGCGCAGCACGGCCAGCGCCTCGGCCTGGCGGCCGGTGCGGTACAGGGACAGCGCGAGCAGGCACCACAGGCGCTCGCGCAGCGGATTGGCGACGGTCTCGGCCTCCAGCTCGGTGATCAGCGCCTGCGGACGGCCCAGGTCGAGCAGCGCGCGGGCCCGCCGCTCGACCGCGACCAGGCGCAGCTCGCGCAGGCGGCTCACCTCGACGATCGCCCACGGCTCGTCCTGGAACTCCTCGTACGGCGAGCCGCGCCACAGCCCGAGCGCCTCCTCCAGGCAGGCCAGCGCCTCCTCGGCCGACCGGAACTCGGCCCGGTTCACCAGCTCGGCGAAGCGGAGCGCGTCCACGTCGGCGGCGGCCAGCAGGTAGCCGGGCGGGCGGGCGATCAGCGTCCTGGGCCGGGCGCGCGGCCCCCGGTCCGGCTCGATCGCGCGGCGCAGGTTGGAGACGTAGGAGTGCAGGGTGGGCAGGGCGCTGGGCGGGGCGGCGTCGCCGTACAGGTCGTCGATCAGCGTCTCGGCGGGGACCACGGCCCCCTGCGCGACCAGCAGCCGGGCCAGCACGGCTCGCGGACGGGGGCCGCCGAGACCGACCGCGCCCCCGTCGGCGTCGCGGACCTCCAGCGGCCCCAGAACTCGGAATTCCACGTTGTCCCACTCATCGGCTTCGTCCAAATCGATCACAGTATGGTCGGGCCGACTTGCAGGAGACTGGAAACCCTCTACGTGCCCGCCCTGATCGGCACGACGTTGCCGGGCCCGCCGCGGCGTGGCAGCGCGAACCAGGTGGCCTTGCCGACCAGGTCGGGGTGGGTCAGGTAACGCTGGGGATGGCAGCCGTAGAAGCCGTCGGAGAGCCGGGCGACGATGCGCAGCCCCCGTCCGTGCTCGGCGGACGGGTCGGGGACCGAGGGGGCGGGCAGGGGCGGGCCGGCGTCCACGACGACGCACATGACCTCCTTTGCGTCC
Source organism: Nonomuraea sp. NPDC001684 (assembly GCF_053596515.1). NCBI lineage: Bacteria > Bacillati > Actinomycetota > Actinomycetes > Streptosporangiales > Streptosporangiaceae > Nonomuraea > Nonomuraea sp. NPDC001684. Next base: position 14,563 of record NZ_JBSFGJ010000185.1, on the reverse strand, counting down.
ACGTGCAGGAGCAGCTCGTAGGGGCCCTCGCCGTACATGAACGCGTTGGTGACCAGCTCGCTCACCATGAGGACGGCGTCGTCCACGACGTCGTCGTGCAGGTCGAGCCCGGACAGCTCCTCGCGGACGATCGACCGGGCGTGGCCGACGGTCCGGGCGTCCGGGCGCAACAGCCATACGTACTGCATCCGGCTCCGCCGGGCCGACCGCAGCCTGGACATGGCCTCTCCATCCTGGGAAGGGCGGCGACGAATGCTCGTTTCAGTCAACACGAGACCTGCCTCCGATTTGTCGGACATGCGGCTGTCCAAACCTGTACGCACGCAGGAGCCGTTCGGGTCGAACGTTTTCCGAGAAATCCTGACTTTCTTCGCGGTCCGACATGTCTTCCCAGGTCAGCGGGTACGGACAGGGCCATGAGCAGTCCTGACGAGAACACCCCCGAGACCGACACCACGCCGCTCCTCGACGCGGCCAGGCGTCCGGCCGAGCGCCCGGGTGAGCGCCCGGCCGGACGTCCGGGCGTGGCGGGGAGGATCCCGGCGGAGCGCAAGACCGCCGGGCAGGCAGCGCTGGAACAGGCCCTGTCGCAGTCGGGCAAGCACCTGGAGGACCTGACCGGCGAGACGCCCGACCGGCCGCGCGGCTAGCCAGGCCCGCGCCCCAGGACCGGCCGGGCCCGCGGCTACGGGCGGCCGATGCCGGCGCCCACCTCCTCGATGAGGTCGTCGATTCGCCTGGCCAGCTGCACGTCGAGGGCCGTCACCGCGCCCACGGAGACGGTCCTGACCACGATGGCCAGGCCGTCGGCGGTGTCGTGGAGCTGGGGCTGCCGGCCGTAGGTGGCCTTGAGCCGGTCGAGCGCGCGGCGGACGGCACGCAGGTTCTCCCGCGGCAGGGAGATCTCGCGGCGCAGCGCCGAGCGGTCGCCGGTCCACAGCGGCAGGGTGGCGAGGGCCGCGGCGATCTCGTCGGCGGTGAGCGGGGCGGCGTGCCCCTTGGGGCCGGTGATGCCGCCGCCGCTGTCCGGCGGGTCGAACAGGGGGCGTACCTGCTCGGGGATGTGCAACCGGGCGATCAGCTCGGGGTCCTGCTCGGCGACGGCGGCCAGCACGGCCTGGGCCCTGATCCTGGCCTGCTCGGGCGGACGACGGCCGAGCAGCGCCGCCTGCCGGACGAAGCCCTCCTCGGTGCCGTCGTTGCGCGGATGGTCCATGGGGAAGTCGTTGGTCAGCTCGGGCGGCAGGGCGTCGATGAGCTCGCGCCGGTCGTCGTCGTCGAGTGTGCGGGCGAGCGTGGTCAGCGTGGCCTCCGCCGCCGCTCTGGCCGGGCCGGCGCCCAGGCCCGTCATGCGGCCGATGGACGCCAAGAGTGCACGATATTCCATGATTCGTCCCCCGATCCGAACCTTCAGGCTCCTCGTGCCCAGGTCAGAGGTGCCGACACCTCCACACGGCCTGAGGGGTGAGGGGCACGTCGGTGAGGCGTCCGGCCAGCTCGGGCATGGCGGCGGCGACCGCGTTGCCGATGGCGGCGGGCGGGCCGATCGTGCCCGCCTCGCCCGCCCCCTTCATGCCGCCCGGGGTGAGCGGCGAGGGCGTCTCCAGCAGCACGACCTCGATGTCGGGCACCTCGCGGGTGGTCGGCAGCAGGTACTCGGCGAGCGGCTGCCCGTCCTCGGTGTGGACGATCTCCTCGGTCAGCGCCATGCCGATGCTCTGCGCGACCCCGCCGCGGATCTGGCCCTCGACCACGGACGGGTTGACCAGCGTCCCGGCGTCGTTGACCACCCAGTAGCGCTCCACCTCGACCGCGCCGGTCTCGGGGTCCACCGCGACGGCGGCGGCGTGCGCGCCGTAGGCGAAGGTGTAGGCGGCCGGGTCGTAGCTGACCCGCTCCTCCAGCCCCGGCGTGACGCCTTCCGGCAGGTCCCAGGCCCGCCAGGCGGACGTGGCCAGCTCCCGCAGCGACACCGACGCCCGCGGGTCGCCCTTGACGCGCACGCACTCCTCGGCGATCTCCAGGTCGCCGGGCGCCGCCTCCAGCCGGTGGGCGGCGATGGCCAGCAGCTTGTCCCGCAGCCGGGCGGCGGCCTGGACGAGCGCCCCGCCGCCGACCGCCAGCGACCGGCTGGCGATCGACCCGATCGACGAGTACGGCGTCGCCGCCGTGTCCCCCAGCACCACCCGCACCCGCTCGATCGGCACCCCCATCCGGTCGGCCGCGACCTGGGCCAGCGCGGTCTCGATGCCCTGCCCGATCGAGACCACCCCGGACGACACCACCACCGACGCGTCCGGCTCCATGCGCAGCACCGCCGTCTCGTAGCCGCCCGCCTGGATGCCCGACGCCTTCATCTCCATCGACGGGCCCAGGCCGGTGGTCTCGACGTGGCAGGAGTAGCCGACGCCGCGAAGGCGGCCGTCGTCCACGCCGGTGACCGGGGTGACCAGGTCGCGCAGGGTGCGCAGGGCCCGGGGATAGTCGCCGGAGTCGTACTGCTGGTAGACCCGGCTCGTGCACGGCAGCTCGTCCGGCGTCAGCATGTTGCGCAGCCGCAGCTCGACCGGGTCCAGGCCGAGCCGCCGGGCCGCCTCGTCGATCAGGCGCTCCCTGGTCCAGGTGCACTCGGGCTGCCCGAAGCCGCGGTAGGAGCCGGTCGGGGTGGTGTTGGTGACCACTCCGCGCACCCGTACGCCGACCCGCTCGAACCGGTACGGCCCCGGCAGCAGGGTGGCCGAGACCGCGAAGGGTGAGATGCCCACGTTCGAGGGATGGGCGCCGAGGTCGCCGAGGATGTCGGCGTCCAGGGCGACGAACCGGCCCTGGCCGTCGAGCGCCAGCCTGGCCCGGTGGACGGCGGCCCGCGCGGGCAGGGTCGCCGCCAGCCGGTCGCCGGGCGACTCGGTCCAGCTCACCGGGCGGCCCGTCCGCATCGCGGCCAGGCAGACGAGCGCCTCGTCGGGGTAGACGTGCTCCTTGCCGCCGAACCCGCCGCCGACGTCCCGGCTGATCACGCGTACCCGGTCGTGGGTGAGCCCGAACGCGTCGGCCAGGTGCTCGCGCACGTGGTGCGGGGCCTGGGAGGAGATGTGCACGGTCAGCTCGTCGTCGGCGTAGGAGGCCACCACGCCGCGCGGCTCGACGGGATGCGGCGAGATCCGGCCCATCCTGAACGTCATCTCGACGACGTGCTCGGCGGACTCGACGAACTCCGCGCAGTCGGCGTCGCCGAGCAGGAAGTCGGTGACCAGGTTCGTGCCCCACTCGGGGTAGAGCAGCGGCGCGTCCTCGTCGAGTGCGCGTTCCGCGCCGACGGTCGCGGGCGACTGGTCGAGCTCCAGGTCCAGCAGGTCCGCGGCGTCGCGGGCGGCGGCGGGGGTGCCGGCCACGACGACGGCGAGCGGCTGGCCGGCGTACCTGATCGTGTCGTCGAGCACCCGGTAGGCGGTCAGCCGCTGGCCGGGGGCGAGGGTGACGCAGGGCAGCAGCAGCTCCGCGGCGTCGGCGGGGGTGATGACGTCGAGCACCCCCTCGACCGTCCAGGCCGCCTTGGCGTCGCAGCCGAGGAGCCGTCCGTGCGCGACGGGGCTGCGCACCACCACCGCGTACGCCATGCCGGGCAGGCGTACGTTGCCGACGTATCTCCCCTTTCCGGTCAGCAGTCTGGCGTCTTCCCTGCGAGGCGTCCGCGCGCCGACATAGCCCATGGGCCGATTGTGCGCGCCGCGAGGCGTGCGGTCCATATACGATCTCGCGGGGCGGCAGGCGGGAAAGACCAGGTCAGCGGGGGCATCGAATGCAGACATTTCTTCCGTATCCGGATTTCGCGGCCAGTGCCGGAGTCCTGGACGCGCTGCGGCTGGGCAAGCAGCGGGTGGAGGCTCTGCAGGTGCTGCGCGCCCTGATCGTCCCCGGCTACGGCTGGCGCCACCACCCCGCCGTCAAGATGTGGGCCGGCTACGAGGAGGCCCTGGTCCGCTACGGGCTCGACGTGTGCGAGCGCTGGTGCTCGACCGGCCGGGCCGACACCTGCGCGGCCACGATGTCCGTCGAGCTGGGCCGCGCCTGCGGCACCCCCGTCATCCGCACCCAGCACGAGCTGGCGGCGGCCGGCGAGCTGCCGCCCTGGCTCGGCGACGACGCCTTCCACCTCAGCCACCGCTCCGCCCTCCTGCGCAAGGACCCCGATCACTACCGCCCGCTCTTCGGCGACGAGCCCGACGACCTGGAATACGTCTGGCCCGCCTCGGGCCGCCCGCCCGCCTGCCTACCGGCCTGACTGCCCGCCCGCGCCCACGCGGGTCCCGGTGAGGACGCCCTCCGCGTGCCGCGTCGCCGTGGCGGCGCCGAAGGCGACGAGCCGCACCAGGTCCTCGTCCGTCGTCGCGGCGCCGCGCCAGGCGGCGACGTCCGCGTCGGTGACCCGGTAGGGCGCGAGGGCGGCGAGCAGCGCGAGCCTGGCCCCCGGCCGTTCCTCGCCGGGCACGCCGGTCAGCGGGCCCGACAGCCAGTCGCCGCCCATCGGCGGGTGCTCGCCGTCCCAGGCCGCGACCGCCTCGGTGACGGCCGTCCGCGCCGCCTCGCCGAGCAGCTCCCCGCCCGTCGCCGCGACGGCCATGAGCGTGGCGTACGCGGTGCCGACCGGCGTGCCGGCCGCCCAGGCGGGCTCGGGCGAGGAGGGCAGGCCGTCCAGCACGTCCAGGCCCGCGCCGGGCGGCAGCTCCCTGCGCACCGTCCGGGACATGGCCCGGCCGCCCACGCTGCGCACCAGGCGCGACTTCTGCAGGTTGCCCGGCAGCAGGTTCTCGGTGAGCAGGGACGAGGCGATCCGGTTGACGAAGTGGAAGGTCAGCGCGGTGCCGACGTACGCGGGCGCCTCGTCCTCGGGGAAGGGCGCGGGCACCCGCCGGTCCTTGGCCCACCGCAGCAGCGCGGCGTGCCCGGGATCCGCGGGCGCGCCCCCGGCCGCGACGGTCTCGGCCAGCCTGTGGTCGCCGGTGGCGTGCAGCAGCGTCGTGTGCGCGGCCACGCAGAACGGGCACCGGTTGGCCAGCGACACCCCCAGCGCCACCACCTCCCTGCCGGTCCTGGACCCCGGCCCGGCCAGCAGCGACTCCCGCAGCAGCGCCCAGGTCCCGGCCAGCACGGCGGGAGCGGGCGACAGGGTCAGGAAGACCGCCATGCGGGCCATGCCGAAGTCGTCGGCGAGGCGGGCGTAGACCTGGGCCACCCGGCCCGTGGCGTCCTGCGGCCGGACGGGCGTGACGTAGCGGAACTGGCCTGCGGCCGTCTGCGTCGTGTTCATGGCCGCCATGGTGGGCCGCGGGACGGGCCGAAGTCGTCCTGCCCTGGATGACTTCCGCGGCTACGGCGCGGGGCGCAGAGGCGGACGGCGTACGACGGCGGGAGTAGTCCCCCATTCCGCCCACGTGAGGACGATTATCGACACATCAGGCTCTACTGTGCTTGGCATGAGCTTGCGATGGCACCCCGCCGTCATGGACGCGGCGCTCGCGGCTGTCGTGGCCGTGCTGCTGACGGCGACCGTGGTGGCCACGCCGGACGCGGGGCCCGCGGACTACGCCGCCGTGCTCGCCGGGTCGCTCGCGCTCGTCGCCTGGCGGCGGGCGCCCGTCCCGGCGCTGCTGGTCACCACGTTGTGCATGCTGGTCTACTCCGCGCACGCCCAGCCCGGCCCGCCGGCCGCCTTCCCGGTGATGGTGACCGTGTTCGCCACGGTCAGGGCCGGTCACCGGGCGCTCGCGGCGGCGGCCGGCGCGGTGTTCCTGGGCGGGACCCTGGCGGTCAACCTGGCCACCCCCGACGGGCAGACCGCGCAGGAGATCGTGCAGAAGACGACGCTGCTGCTCGGCTGGTTCCTGGCGGCCGGGGTGACCGCGACCGTGACCCGGCACCGGCAGGCGTACCTCGTGCAGGTCGAACAGCGGGCCGCCGAGGCCGAGCGGACCCGCGAGGAGGCGGCGCTGCGCCGGGCGGGCGAGGAGCGGCTGCGCATCGCCAGGGAGCTGCACGACTCGCTCACCCACACCATCTCCGTCATCAAGGTGCAGGCGGGCGTGGCCGTGCACCTCGCGCGCAAGCGCGGCGAGGAGGTGCCGGCGGCGCTGCTGGCCATCCAGGAGGCCAGCGGCGAGGCCATGCGCGAGCTGCGCGCCACGCTGGAGGTGCTGCGCGAGGACGACGACGCCCCCGCGGCCAGCGGCCTCGACCGGCTCACCCACCTGGTCGAACGGGCCCGCTCGACCGGCGTCCCGGCCACGGTGATGGTCACCGGCGACCGCCGCGACCTGCCGGCCGAGGTCGACCGGGCGGCCTACCGGATCGTCCAGGAGGCGCTGACCAACGTCTCCAAGCACGCCGGGCCCGCCACCGCCTCGGTACGCGTCGACTACGGCAAGGAGGAGCTGATCGTGCAGGTGGACGACGACGGCCGCGCGAACGGCGGCCCCTGCGACCCCGGCGTGGGCCTGCTGGGCATGCGCGAGCGCGTCACGGCGCTCGGCGGGCGGCTGGCGACCGGGCCGCGTCCCGAGGGCGGGTTCACCGTGCGCGCCGAGCTGCCGCTGCAGGAGGCCCGGTGATCCGCGTGCTGCTGGTGGACGACCAGGCCCTCATCCGCGGCGGCTTCCGCGCCCTGCTGGAGGCCGAGGACGACATCGAGGTCGTCGCCGAGGCCGCCAACGGGGAGCAGGCGGTCGCCCTCGCCCTGGAACACCGCCCCGACGTGGCGCTCGTGGACGTGCAGATGCCCGTCATGGACGGCATCGAGGCCACCAGGCGGATCGCCGCCGACGAACGCCTGGCCGAGGTCCACGTGGTGATCCTGACCAACTACGGCCTGGACGAGTACGTCTTCCACGCCCTGCGCGCCGGCGCGAGCGGCTTCCTGGTCAAGGACACCGAGCCCGCGGACCTGCTCCAGGGCGTCAGGGTGGCCGCCCGCGGCGACGCCCTGCTCTCCCCCGCCATCACCCGCCGCCTGATCGGCGAGTACGTCGCCCGCCGCCCCGAACCCGAACCCCAGGGCCTGGACGTGCTCACCAACCGCGAACGCGAGGTGACCGCCCTGGTCGCCCGCGGCATGTCCAACGACGAGATCGCCGCCCAGATGGTGATCAGCCCGACCACCGCCAAGACGCACGTCAGCCGGGCGATGACCAAGCTGCACGCCCGCGACCGCGCCCAGCTCGTGGTCTTCGCCTACGAGTCCGGCCTGGTGACCCCGCGCGAGCGCTGACCCGAGGCTTGACCGTCGAGGAACGCGGTCCCTCCGCATACCCGTCCCGGACTGAGTACACTCGGGCACGTTCAACGGCCGAGACTTGTACGGCGAGGCTCTTGGCCCGGGGCGGTGGCCCCTCGGCCCCCGTCCCTCTGGAGTCACGTGAGCAGCGGGCTTGTCGATGCTCCGCCCTCCAGCGACCCCGGCGCCCCCAAGAGGCGCCACGGGCGCTGGCTACGCTGGGTGATCGCGATCGCGGTCGCCGTCGTCCTCCTGGTCGCCGGCGTGGCCGTCGGCGTCACCGCGAAACTCAGCGGCAACCTCAAGCGCTCCACGGTCACCAAGGAGGACCTCGGCGAGACGCGGCCCCCCAAGGTCGCCACCTCGGCGATGAACGTCCTGATCGTGGGCTCCGACCAGCGCGACGGCAAGAACGCCAGGTACGGCCGCCGCATCGCGGGCGAGCGCACCGACACGATCATGCTGGCGCACGTGTCGTCCAAGCGGGACAACGCCATGGTGATCAGCTTCCCGCGCGACTCGCTGGTCCAGCTCCCCGCCTGCCGGGCCACGGGCGGCCTGCCCGGCCAGCAGCCGCACCTGGGCATGATCAACGAGTCGTTCAACTCCGGGGGCATCGCCTGCACCTGGAAGACGATCGAGTCGCTCACCCGCATCCACATCGACCACTTCGTGAAGGTCGACTTCACCGGCTTCAAGAGCATGGTCAACGCCGTGGGCGGCGTCGAGGTCTGCCTGCCCTCCCCGGTGAACGACAAGAAGGCCCTGCTCCACCTGCCCGCCGGGCGGCAGACGCTCAACGGCGAGCAGGCGCTCGGCTACGTCCGCGCCCGCTACAGCCTCGGCGACGGCTCCGACATCGGGCGCATCCAGCGGCAGCAGATGTTCATCGCCTCGATGCTCAAGAAGGTGATGAGCGGCGAGACGCTCACCGACCCGTCCAAGCTGTTCGGCTTCCTCGACGCCGGAACCAAGTCGGTGACCGTCGACGACGACCTGTCGGTGGGCGTCATGAAGGACCTCGCCACCAGCCTCCAGGGCCTCAACGCCGGGCAGATCCGGTTCATCACCACCCCCTGGCACTACTCGCTGACCCAGCCGGGCCGGGTCGAGTGGGTGCAGCCGCAGGCGGGCCGGCTGTTCCAGATCGTCGCCAGGGACCAGAGCGTCCAGGGCGTCAAGGGCGGCCAGGCCAAGGTGGGGCGGTCGAAGATCCAGATCGAGCTGCGCAACGGCACCTACCGCGGCGGCCTCGGCACGCAGGTGGCCGCCTTCCTGGAACAGCGCGGCTACCACATCAGCAAGATCGGCGACACGGCCAGGAAGCCCCAGGCGAAGACCACGCTGCTCTACGGCCCCAACGCCGAGACGCGGGTGCCCACGCTCACCAACGACCTGCTCGCCGCCACGCCCAAGCTGGTCGCCGGCGCCCGGACGAACCACCTGGTGCTGGTGATCGGCGACGACTGGAAGGGGCTCAAGCCGCTGCGCGCCGACGACACCGAGGCGATCAAGGGCTTCGACGCCACCCACGACACCTGCGCGGCCTAATTCCGGCCCCCTCGGCTCCTCCAGGCCCGTCCCGGCTCACGTAGGGCCGGCCGGGCCCAGCCCGGCTCGGCCCGGCTCACAGGGCGTCGGCCAGCCCGCCCCCGTCGATGGCGGTGAAGCCGGCGTCCTCGATGAGCGGCACCACGGCCTTCTTGGCGGCCTCGTCGTCGCCCCAGTAGGGCATGTCGGCCCGCGGGCCGCCCCGCTGCCCGGCCGTGCCCAGGTCCAGCAGCTCGTTGGGGTACTTGGTGTTGAACGTGCGCACCAGCCGCACCTCGCGGCCGAGCACGTGCTGCTGGTACTGCGGGCTGGTGAGCCCGTCCGGCACGGCCACCACCGCCTCGGCGCCGTCGAGCCGGGTGATCGGGTTGCTGGGGTCGATGACGATCTTGCCGCCCAGCGCCGCGCCCAGCTCCTCGACCACGGTGGGGAACGCCTCCCACCACACCGCCATGACGACGACCTCGCCGAAGCGCGCCGCCTCGATCGGCGAGCCGACGCCCGACTGCCCCTCGGCGGCGGCCGCGGCCTCCTCGGCCAGGGCCGGCCGGGCGTCGCTGAAGAGCACGTCGTGACCGGCCGCCGCGAACAGCCGGCCGAGCGGCGCGCCGAGCCGGCCCGAGCCCACGATTCCTACGCGCATGTCTGGATCTCCTTGTCGGCCGATCGGCACCTGCCCATCGGCCTTCCCCGCATGCCCGGCTTTGCGCCTGCGCCGCGAGATCTTTGCCCGCCGGTGATCCCTACACTCGTCGTCCATGAACGATCCCGACGTCCATGAGCTGCGCAGGGGCAGCGCCGAGCGGGCGCACCTGCGTGCGCGGGGGCCCGAGCTGCCGCAGGTGACCGACCTGGCCGGGCCGCGCGGGCTGCCGCTGCGGCACTACCGGCCCGCGCGGGAGCGGCGGCCGCTGGTGGTGTACGTGCACGGCGGCGCGTGGGTGCTCTGCGACCTGGACACGCACGACCGGATCTGCCGCCTGCTGGCCCGCGAGTGCGAGGTGGAGGTGCTGGCCGTGGACTACCGGCTGGCGCCCGAGCACCCGTACCCGGCGGCCGTCGAGGACGTCGTGGACGTGCTGCGCGAGGCCCGTCCGGTCGCGGTGGCCGGGGACAGCGCGGGCGGCTACCTGGCCACGATGGCCTGCCTGGAGCTGCGGGACGCGGGCGACCCGTTGCCCGCCGCCCAGATCCTGGTCTGCCCCAACACCGACCTCACGCTCTCCTGCCCCAGCGTGCGGGAGAAGGGCACCGGTCACGGCCTCGACGAGAGCTTCCTCGCCTGGGCCGTGCGGCAGTGGGCGCCCGATCCGGCGCGGCGCGCCGACCCGAGGCTGAGCCCGCTGCGCGTGCCCGACCTGAGCGGGATGCCCGCCACGCTGGTGGTCACCGCCGAGCACGACGCCCTCAGGGATGAGGGCGAGGCATACGCCCGCCGGCTGGCCGAGGCGGGCGTGCCGGTCACGTGCCGCAGGGAGCCCGGCCTCACGCACGGATTCCAGCAGAACGCCGACCCGGTGTCGCGGGCCGCCACCGGCCGCCTGCTCGCCGACGCGCGCCGCCTGCTCGAAGCGGTGACGGGCTAGCCCGCCGGACCACCGCGGCCCGGCCCGCGCCCTGCGGCACGCCGCCGGGCGGGCACGGGAACACCGCCTGGAACTCGCGGCGACCGGTCAGGCGCCGGAGGCCAGGCGGCCCGAGAACGTCGCGGACGCCCCCGCGAAGCCGGCGCGCGTCATTGCGCGCGCTCGGACTCCTGCTCGGACGCCGTAGACGTGTACATCTCCTCGCGCGGCGTGTCCGCGCCCAGCTCCTCGCGCAGCCGGTCGTAGTCGATGTTGTGGTTGGCGTACTTCAGCTGGCGAGCGACCTTCGTCTGCTTCGCCTTGGCTCTTCCTCGGCCCATGGCTACTCCCTAGTCCCCGCTGTCATGCTATCCAACAACGTTACGACTTGAAGAATTATGCAACTGCGCTCGATTAGTCTTGCAATATGCACGTGGAGGTCCACCAGGCCAAGGCCGACTTCTTCAGGACGCTCGGCCACCCCGCTCGCATCAGAGTGTTGGAGCTACTCCAGGAAGGTCCACTGCCCGTCAGGGACCTGCTGGCCCAGATCGACATCGAGGCGTCGAGCCTCTCACAACAGCTGGCGGTCCTGCGCAGGGCCGGGATCGTGAGCGCAATCCGCGAAGGCAGCACGGTGGTCTACACCCTGGCCACTCCCGAGCTGGCAGACCTGCTCGGGGCCGCCCGCCGCATCCTCACCGACATGCTGGCCGACCAGGGGGAGCTCCTGGCCGAGCTGCGGGCGGAGGTCACTTAGCGGCGGCCTCGGCGCGGCGCCTGACCACCTTCGGGTAACGGGCGGTGAAGACGGCGGGAACGACGAACGAGAGCACCTTGATCGCGATGACGACCGTGGTGGCGTGGGGGGCCGCGGCCAGCACGAACGTCAGCGAGACGGCGGCGAGCGTGAACGCCGCCGCCCACACCGTCGTGATCACCACGTTGACGCGGCGGAACGCCTGGGTCTCCCAGATCTCCTTCGGCGCCATCGTGCGCGCGATGCCCAGCGTGAACGGCTTGCCGATGGCCAGCGAGCCCCAGGCGGTGCCGGCCAGCCAGACGTTGACCAGCGCGGGCCCGTACGGCGTGAGCGGCGAGTGCGGGGCCGCCAGGGAGAGCACCGTGAGCAGGGCGAAGAAGGCGGCGGCGCTCGTCTCGATCACGATCTCGTCCCAGGCCCGGCCGGACCGCCGGTCGATGGCCACGAGGGCGAGGGCGATCACGAGGCCGGTGATGGCGCCCCAGCGCCACTCGTCGCCGGTGGCGATGACCGCGTAGACGACCCAGGGGAGGAAACCGAGCAGACCGCGCATCGCGCAACTCCTTTGACATTCCTAAGTAGACATGTCGAATGTAGAACCTCCTGTGGAGATATGTCAATATAGGAATATGAGCTTGAGACACGCCGTGCTTGGTCTGCTCGCCGAGGGGCCGGCCAGCGGCTACGACCTGCTGAAGACCTTCGACGTCTCATTGTCCAACGTCTGGCCGGCCACGCAGAGCCAGCTCTACGCCGAGCTCGGCAAGCTGGCCGACGCCGGTCTCGTGAGCGTCGCGGCCGAGGGCCCCCGCGGCCGCAAGGAGTACGCGATCACCCAGGAGGGCCGGGCCGAGCTGCGCCGCTGGATCACCGAGGTCGAGCCGGTCAGGGTCGGGCGCAGCGACATGCTGCTGCGCGTGTTCTTCCTCGGCCAGGTCGATCCCGAGCAGGCCCGCGCCTACCTGCGCCGCCAGGCCGAGGTGGTGGGCAGGCACCTGGAGCACATGGAGGCCATCAAGGGCTTCGTCGAGAGCGGCCAGGACAACCTGTCGGTCTACGGCCGGCTCGCCCTGGAGTACGGCCTGCGGCTCGGCGCCGTGCAGAAGGAGTGGGCCGAGTGGGCCGAGGGGCAGATCCGTTAGGCTCGCCCCCATGGTCTCCGAGCTGTTCGATCCGAAGATGTGGCAGGTCGTCGAGGGCTTCGACTTCACCGACATCACCTACCACCGGGCCCTCGACCAGGGCACGGTGCGGGTCGCGTTCAACCGGCCCGAAGTGCGCAACGCCTTCAGGCCCCAGACGGTCGACGAGCTCTACCGGGCGCTCGACCACGCCAGGCAGGCCACCGACGTCGGCTGCGTGCTGCTCACGGGCAACGGCCCCTCGCCCAAGGACGGCGGGTGGGCCTTCTGCTCCGGCGGCGACCAGCGCATCAGGGGCAAAGACGGCTACCAGTACGCCGACGGCACCCCCGCCACCGGGCGCCTGCACATCCTGGAGGTGCAGCGCCTGATCCGCTTCATGCCCAAGATCGTGATCTGCGTGGTGCCCGGCTGGGCCGCGGGCGGCGGGCACAGCCTCCACGTCGTGGCCGACCTCACCCTGGCCAGCGCCGAGCACGCCCGCTTCAAGCAGACCGACGCCGACGTGGCCAGCTTCGACGGCGGCTTCGGCTCGGCCTACCTGGCGCGGCAGGTCGGGCAGAAGTTCGCCCGCGAGATCTTCTTCCTGGGCGACACCTACAGCGCGGCCGACGCCCACCGCATGGGCATGGTCAACGCCGTCGTCCCGCACGCGGAGCTGGAGGCCACGGCGCTGGAGTGGGCGCGCAAGGTCAACGGCAAGTCGCCCACCGCGCAGCGCATGCTGAAGTTCGCCTTCAACATGATCGACGACGGGCTCGTCGGGCAGCAGGTGTTCGCGGGCGAGGCCACGCGGCTGGCGTACATGACGGACGAGGCGGCCGAGGGGCGCGACTCCTTCCTGGAGAAGCGGGCGCCCGACTGGTCGCCCTTCCCCTGGCACTTCTAGCCGCGGGCGCCCCGGCCGGAGGCAGACTGGGGCGATGAGGATCATGGTTCCCGAGGCGTTGACCGCATCACATGTGAAGATCGACGGCGAGCGGGGGCGGGCCTGGTCGGCCGGCCTGCCCGCGCTGGCCGAGCGTTACCTGGAAGAGTGGGGGCTGCGGCTGGACGAGGGCCGCCCCATGCACGGCGTGGTCTCCCTCGTGCTGCCCGTCGTACGGGAGGACGGCACCAGGGCGGCGCTCAAGCTCCAGCCCGTCACCGACGAGAACGCCACCGAGGCGCCCGGCCTGCGCACGTGGGCCGGGAAGGGCTCGGTCCTGCTGCTCGACGACGACCCCGAGACCGGCACCCTGCTGCTGGAACGCCTCGACTCCGGCCGCCCGCTGTCGGCCCTCCCGGACGACACCGAGGCGCTGACGATCCTGACCGGGCTGCTGGGCCGGTTGACCGCCCTCCTCGCCCCGCCGGGGCTGCGCCGGTTGGGCGACATCGCCGCGCAGATGCTGGCCGACGTCGACCGCGCGACGGCCGCGCTGCCCCGCGAGCAGGACAGGTACTGGCTGCGCTGGTGCGCCGACGCGGTCGCCGAGCTCGTCGCCGAGCCGGGCGACCGGCTGCTGCACTGGGACCTGCACTACGACAACGTGCTGGCCGCCGAGCGGGAGCCGTGGCTGGCCATCGACCCCAAGCCGCTGGCCGGCGACCCCGGGTTCGACCTGTGGCCCGCCCTGGACAACCGCTGGGACGCCGTCGTCGCCACCGGCGACCCGATCAGGGGCGTGCTGCGGCGGTTCGACCTGATGGTGGACGGGCTGGGCCTCGACCCCGCCAGGGCGGCCGGCTGGACCCTCGGCCGGATCCTGCAGAACGCCCTGTGGGACGTCGAGGACGGCGAGCACGAACTCAACGAGGTCGCCCTGGTGATCGCCGAGGCCGTGCGACACCGGCAGTGACGGGTCACCGCCAGTAGGCGGGGTATCTGTGGCCCGGCAGCAGCCGTCCGAGCGCCACCCCGGCGGCGATCACCACGACGCTCGCGACCAGGACCGGGTCGAGCAGGTACACCGGGTCCGGGGCGGTGAGCCCGATCAGCGCCGCCGTGGCCCCGGCCGGCGGGTGAGGGGCCCGCAGCAGCAGCATCGGGGCCGTGGAGAGCGCCGCCGCGGCGACCGCCGTCCACACCGAGGGGCCGGTGAGGGCGGTGAGCGCCAGAGCGAGCGCGGTGGCGCTCAGGTGGCCGAGGAGGATGCTGCGTGGCTGGGCGAACGGCGCGGCGGGCGCCAGGGCCACGATCCCGGCGGTGGCGGCGAACGGCAGCGCGAACAGCTCCATGCCGGTGAGGCCGGCCAGCAGGGCCAGTAATGACAGTCCGGCCAGCGCCGCTGCG
>NZ_JBSFGJ010000184.1:0-17649 GCF_053596515.1 Nonomuraea sp. NPDC001684 | reverse complement strand
CGCCGTGCCGGCCACGGTGAGGACGGCCGCCGCGGCAGCGGCGAGCACGCGCACTCTCATTGGGTCCTCCAACAGGAACGAAGAGGGGGGAAGGGGGGTGAGGGGGAGGCCGCCGTCACGTCGGGACGCGGACCTCGACCAGGCTGCCGGAGGCGGCTCCGCAGGAGGCGCGGACGGCCAGGCGGGGCTGCAGCACGACCCGGCAGACGGGGGCGGCGGGGCCGAGCTCGATCCGGCGCAGCAGCAGCTCGGTCGCCATCCGGCCGACCTCGGCCTTGGGCGGCGAGACCGCGGTGAGCGGCACCTCCGACAGGTCGGCGACCTCGTCGTCATAGGCGACGACGGCGATGTCGTCGGGCACGGTCAGGCCGACCCGGCGCAGGTAGGGCAGCAGCGCGGTGGCCTCGCGGTCGCCGAGGCACACCACCGCGCGCACCTTCTCGGCGACCAGCGTGTTGGCGTAGGCCAGCATGTCGGGGCCGGTCCAGACGGGCTGCCTGGCCACGGCCTCCGGGATCTCCGGAAGCCCGAGGTCGGCGACGGCCTGGCGGTATCCCGCGAAGACCTGCTCGGAGCTGGCGGTGCCGATGCGGCCGAGGTAGCCGATCCTGCTGCGGCCGAGCCCGCTCAGGTGCTGCACCGCCGCGTAGCCGCCGCCGTGCACGTCGGTGCAGACGTAGGAGGTCGGGTCGGCCGGGCGGGGGTCGGCCGGGCGGCGTTCCACCAGCACGTACGGCACGGGCAGCCCGCGCAGGCGGGCCAGGTGGGCGTCGGGGTCGGCGGCGAGGTGCAGGTTGGGCACCAGCAGCAGACCGGCCACGCCGACGTCGACGAGCTGCTGGATCTGCCCGGCCTCGACGTCGGGGTCGTAGTTGGAGCAGGCCAGCACGAGCTGCACGCCGGCGGCGGTGGCCGCCCGCTCGATGCCCTGCACGACCTGCGGGAAGTAGTAGGTGTTCGACGGGACGAGCGCGCCGATGAGACGCGGCCTGGCCCCCGGGGTGACGGAGCTGGTCACGAAGGTGCCCGACCCCTGCCGGCGCCGGACGAGCCCCTCCTCGACCAGGAGGTCGACCGCGCGGCGCACGGTGTTGACCCCGACCGAGTAGGTCTGCGCCAGCTCGGACTCGGTCGGCAGCCGGCCGCCGACCGGCCAGCGGCCCTGCACGATCTCCTGCCGCAGGCGCGCCGCGAGGGTGCGGAATCGCCTTCCCCTGGGGAGGGAATTCATTCCTTCAGGTGGCTCCATAACGGGATTCTTCTCGCCATTCCAAAGTAATGTCAACCCTTAATTCACTCCGTTATTCGCGGCATATTAGGAATGAATTCCCTCCATTGGGGGTCACCAGCGGGCCGTGACGTCCTTGTCGCGGTCGTAGGCGGCGGCCCAGTAGTGGCCCGCGGCGGTCAGGCGGTGACCGGCGAAGCCCACCTCGCCGGTCGGCTGCTTCAGCGCCTCCGACGTCGCGGTGGCCCAGCCGTCGGCGCCCGCGGTCACCGTCACGTAGCGGCCGGCGGAGAAGGTGAACCGCCCGCGCACCGTGGCGGCCACCGGCTGCCCGCTCTCCTTGTCCACCACCCGCAGCCGTACGCGGGCCGCGCCGCCCTCCACCGTCACCGCCATCGACTGCACGACCATGGGCCGCAGGCCGCTCGCGCCGGTCGTCACGGTCACCGGGGCCGAGGGCGGGCCGCGGTGACCGGCCACGTCCACCGGCACGACCCGGTAGTGGTAGGTGGTGGCGGGCAGCAGGCCGGTGTCGGTGTGGGTGAGGCCGCGGGCCTTCCCGGCGAGCGTGCCGGGGCCCGGGGTGAAGCCCGCCTCGGTCGAGCGGTGCACCTCGTAGTGGGCGACCTCGGTGTCGTCGCGCGCCCGCCCGTACGTCAGGTCCACCGTGGCGTGGCCGAACGCCACGGCCCGCGGCGGCGAGGCCACGCCCGTGGGCGGCCCGGAGTCGGCGGGCGGCTCGGGCCACCTGGCCGATGGCCCCCAGACCGTGGGCAGCTCCCGGTAGGAGTCGTAGTGGTGCAGCGCGATCCCGGCGAAGGCCGGGCTGCCCCCGAACGCCTGGGAGACCTTGGCCAGCTCGGCCTCCAGCACGTCCCTGCCCTCCTCGCGGAAGGTGATGCCGGCGGGGTCGCCGCTGGTCGCGATGTCCAGCGTCTCCACGCCGACCACCACCGACAGCGGCTTGCCGATCCGCTCGGCGTAGGCCAGCTCGCCGGCCGCCTGCGCGATGATGCCGGCGCCGCCGTCCGCCTGGTCGCGGTAGTCCATGATCGCGATGTAGTCGCTGAGGTCCTGGACGTGCTCGGCCAAGGTGCGGGTGGTCCCGCCGTAGGTGATGCCGGTGCAGCAGGCGGAGGTGTCCAGCCAGCGCGGCACGGCCGGGCCGAACAGCAGCGGCTGCCCGGAGGCGTCCCGGCGGGCGATCATCGCGCGCAGCGTGTCCAGCCACTGGATCTGCACGTCGGGCTTGCCGCTGGTGAACCAGGGCAGGCTGTACGGCTCGATGTCGACGTTGATGCCGTCGAACCGCTCCGCCGGCTTGGCGGACAGGTTGTAGTCGAGCACCCGTTCCATCTCCCCGACGGCCCGCTCGCGGTAGCGGGACAGCGCCCCCAGGTACGGCGGCCGCGTCCCGCCGGCGACGGTGGCGTGCACCTTCATGCCCCGGCCGTGCGCCCAGGCCACCAGGTCACGCAGCCCGGGACGCGCGTCCTCGATCATGTCGCGCCCGGCGTAGGTGTCCACGCCCAGGTAGAGCGTCGACCCGGCGGGCAGGACGGTCTCCAGCAGGCGGCGCGATCCAGGGTTGAGCACCAGGTTGTAGGACGCCTTCTCCCAGATCCACATCGCCCGGTCCTGCCGGTGCGGCACCGGGGCCTGCCCGCGCGCCGCGCCGAGCGCCACATACGTGGTGGATGACCTGGACACGTGGCCGCGCGCGTCTACCGCCTCGGCCTCCAGGCTCGCCATCACGTCGCCGTACCTGGCCGGGTTCAGCAGCGTGACGTAGCGCCCCCGCGCGCCGGCGGCGGGCTGCCAGGGGCCGCCGTTGACGCGGACCCGGACCGAGCGCACGTCCGTGCCGGCCACGTCCACCCGGACCGGCGTGGGACGGGTGAGCCGGGCCCCGTCGGCGGGCTCGGCGATCGCCACGCGCGGGGCCCTGGCCTGCGGATTGTCCACGCGCAGGGTCAGCGGCGGCGACCAGGCGCCGTAGCGGGTGTCGGCGGCCGTGGCCTTGGCGTAGACCTCGATCTCGCCGTCCAGGGCGCGGGTGTCGAGGTCGTAGGACCAGGTTCCGCTGTCGTCGGCGTCCGGGTCGGTGACCTCGGCCCGGTCCACGCGCTCGCCGTCCACCACGACGGACACGTCGTAGGCGGTGGTGAAGCGGCCGGTCAGCCGGATCAGGCCGGGGGCCGGCTCGGCGGAGTCGATCACCACCGACGGCGGGTCCGCCGCGCTCGCCACGGCCGGTGCGGCCACTGTGAACGGGACGGCGAGCGCGAGCGCGCCCGCGATTCTCCATAGCCGTGAGGGCATGAAGCCACCTCCATAGGAATGAATTAACGCCGGAAACGGATATGTCCGGACATTGAATCCATGAGATGGCGAAACGATAGCCCCGAATTTCCAGAAGAAGAATGGCATGAATTCCGGCCGCCGAATCGCGGGCCCCTCGCCGACGCCGAAGGCGGGTGGGATCCCTCTGACGGGGGAGGAGGTTCGCGCGCGGTGGGGAGGGGCGGGCGCCGGGCGGTCCCTAGCGTTGCGGGCATGGTCGACTCTCATCACCCGCGGCGCTGGCCGGCGTACGGGCTTGCGGCGCTGATGCTCGGGTACGCGGCGGGCAAGGCCGCCTTCGCCGTCCAGGGCAGGCTCGGTTTCCCCGGCGGGCCGCCCGTGCCGGCGGCCGAGGCCGCGCGCTACCTCCTGGACCCGTCACTCGCGCAGGGGTTCGCGGCGGCCTCCGGGGTGCTGGGGGCCTGTGTCGCCGTGGCCACCGTCACCGCCGCGGGCCGCCGGCTGCCGCGGGCCGCGATGCTCGCCGTGCTGGCGGTGATGCTGGCGGCGCTCGGCGGAGGCGCGGGCATCATGATCCTCGACGGGTTCGTCGGCCTCGGCGTCGGCTGGCGCTGGTACCACGGGCTCATCGGGCTCGTCGTGGCCGGCCTGGCCGCCGGGACGGCCCGGTCCTACTGGACGGCCACCCGCCCCGCCCGCCCGAGCCCCGGCTCGGCCCGGTCAGCCCCGTGAGAAGGCCGCGACCAGTTTCTCCGTGGTCAGGATGGCGTGGGCGAAGGTGGGACCGTTGAGCTCGTGCGCGGCGTGCAACATCTCCGGCAGGTACGCGGCGGTCGCGTCGCGCACCAGCGTCACGTGGTAGCCCAGCTCCATGGCGAACCGCCCGGTGGACTCCACGCACGTGTTGGCCAGCACGCCCACGGCCACCACGTGCGTGACGCCGCGCTGCCGCAGCTGGAGGTCCAGGTCGGTGTTGGCGAACCCGCTCTGCGCCCAGTGCTCGGCGGCGACGACGTCGCCCTCCTCCGGCTGGAGGTCGGGATGGAACTCCCCGCCCCACGAGCCGCGGGCGAAGGTGTGCCGCTCCTGGATGCCGTGCTGCGTCGGGTTCGGATGGGCCCAGCCCTCGTAGTCGCCCGGCTGCCAGCGGCGGTGCGGGACGAACACCACCCGCACGCCGGCCGCGCGCGCCGCGGCGATCACCGCCCGCAGGTTGTCCAGCAGGCCGATCGCCTGCGCCACCGGCCCGAGCCGCGGCCACACCTTGCCGCCCTCGGAGATGAAGTCGTTGTACGGATCGACCAGCAGCACCGCGGTGCGGCGCGGGTCGTAGGACTCGGTCATGGCCGCCCTCCTCAGTTGCCGGTGGTCAGGACCATGCGGAAGCGGGCCTGCCCGGACATCATCCGCTGGTACGCCGTCGCGGCCTCCTCCAGCGGCACCTCCTCCGTCCAGGCGCGCACGCCGCTCCGCGCGGCGAACCTCATGGTGTCCTGGGTGTCCACGGCGATGCCGGAGGCGTGCCCGTAGACCCGGCGGGCGCCGCCGACGAGCTGCAGCGGAGTGACGGCGAGCGGGTCGGTGTCGATGCCGACGGTGATGAGCTCGCCGCGCCGGCCCAGCCCGTCGATCGTGCCGGACATCGCCGCCG
This sequence comes from Nonomuraea sp. NPDC001684, assembly GCF_053596515.1. Lineage (NCBI taxonomy): Bacteria > Bacillati > Actinomycetota > Actinomycetes > Streptosporangiales > Streptosporangiaceae > Nonomuraea > Nonomuraea sp. NPDC001684. The sequence continues at coordinate 12,466 of NZ_JBSFGJ010000184.1, read as the reverse complement.
AGCTGGTCACCGTCGCCAGCACCACCTTGGCCCCGCCCCGCGCCAGCAGCGCGTCGGCGGCCTGCTCGGCGGCGCCGTCGATGTAGTGGGCGGCGCCGAGCTCGCGGGCCAGCGGCTCCTTGTCGCTCCCGCGCGCGATGGCGACCGTGTCGAAGCCCATCCGCGCGGCGAACTGCACGCCCAGGTGGCCGAGGCCGCCCAGCCCGAGGATCGCGACGGTGTCGCCAGGCCGCGCCGAGCTGCGCCGCAGCGCGTTGAACACGGTCACGCCCGCGCAGGCCAGGGGCGCCGCCTGCACCGCGGTCAGCTCGTCGGGGATCGCGGCCAGCGCGACGGCCGGCGCCACGACCGAGTCGGCGAACCCGCCCGGGTAGGCGGCGCCCGGCACCTGGAGCTCGGGGCAGAGCACCCCGTCGCCCTCCCGGCAGGCGTCGCAGTGGCCGCAGCTCCCGCCGTACCAGCCGACCGCCACCCGGTCGCCCACGGACCAGCCCGCGACGCCGTCGCCGATCGCGTCGACGCGTCCGGCGATCTCGTGCCCCGGCGTGACGGGGAAGGCGGTGCCCGGGAGCGCGCCGCCGATGATCAGTGCGTCGGAGTGGCACACCCCGCACGCCTCGACGGTGATCCGCACCTGGCCGGGGCCCGGTTCGCGGGTCCGCGCCGGGGCCTGGGCCAGGGCGCCGCCGGGCTCGGCGACCTGGATGGAACGGTGCAGGGCAGAAGACGGCATGGCGTCTGCTCTTTCTTCGTACGGGACGCGGCGGCCTCACCGGGAGGCCCTCACAAGGCCACCTTTTCCACTTCCGCCTCGTTTACCCCACCGGCACGGCGAAGGCCCGGGACCTTGACGCGGGTCCCGGGCCTCAGGGGCCGCCGGTCAGCCCGCCGGGACGACCGGGACGCCGCCGAAGGTCACCACCAGGCGGCCGTCCGCGGCGAAGGACCAGTTCAGGGCGCCGCCGTAGGCCGAGCAGCGGGAGCCGTTCGAGCCGGACCAGAACTGGTTGGACGCGTCGGCCGAACCGACGATCTTGTCGTTGGCGCCGCTGCCGGAGCGGCACGAGGTGTTGTCGCGGAACACCGAGGTGCCGCCGTCGAAGGAGAAGTTGCGCTCGGCGTTGTCGACGGCGACGTTCCCGGTGATCGACATCGTGCCGAGGTTGCGGTTGTAGGTGAAGCCGTGCTTGCCGTTGCGGTAGGCGATGTTGCGCCGCACGACGTGGTCGACCTTGATGTCCTCGCCGCCCAGCTTGTAGCCGTTGCGGTCGCCGTTGCCGGCCTGGCTGCCGTCGCTCAGCGTGCCGTTGCCGTAGGCCAGGGAGTCCTCGACGGTGACCGGGCCGATCGGGCCGGTCTCGGTCTTGGTGTACAGGTCCCAGCCGTCGTCGATGTTGTTGCGGGACACCGCGTACCGGAAGACGTTGCCGGGGCCGACGGTCAGCTTGGCGGCGAAGCCGTCGGCGTCCTCGCCGTCGGAGTCGGCGTTGTCGTGCGAGACCGTGCTCAGGACGAGGTTGCCGGACGGCCACCGGCTCTGCGGCGTGTCGGAGGCGATCCGGGAGAGCTGCAGCCCGGTGTCGCGGTTGTACCGGGTCACCGACCGTTCGATGATGTTGCCGCTGCCGCCGACGAAGATGCCGTTGTCGCCGGCGCGTTCGACGGTGATGCCGTACAGGTGCCAGTACGAGCCGTTGACGGCGAGCCCGCGGTTGGCCGGGTCCTCGCTCTGGGCCGCGAAGTTCAGCACGGGCGTCTCGCCGGGGTAGGCCGACAACGTCTTGCGGGCCGCGGCGGTGCCGTCGTTGCCGGGGGCGATGGTGACCGTCTGGGTGAAGGCGTACGTGCCGCCGCGCAGGTAGATCGTGCCGCCCGCGGCGACGCGGGTGATGGCGGAGGTGAGCGTCGTCGGGTCGGACCGGGTGCCGGTCGCGCCGTCCCTGCCGGTCGGGGAGACGTACAGCGCGCCGGTCGGCGGCGGGACGGTCGGCGTGACAGTGGGCGTCACAGTGGGCGTCGAGGTGGGGCCGGTGGTCGGTCCGCCGCCGGCGGGCTTCAGGGTCCACTGCTTGGTGGCGGCCGAGTCGCAGGTCTCCTGCTGCACGGGCTTGCCCGCGCTGGTGGAGGCGTCGCGGACGCCGGCGCACTTCCCGCTGTGGGCGGCCTTGACCTGGAAGCCGCTCCCGGCGGCGGTGAGGGTGAAGACCTGCCCGGCGGCCTCGGCGCAGGCGTTCTGCGCGAGTTGCACGCCGTCGCCGGTGCTCTGCCCCGGCACGGTGGCGCACAGGCCGCTGCCGCCGTTGACCAGCGTGTAGTTCCCGCCGGCCGGGGCCGCCGAGGCGGGCGTGTTCAGCACGGCGACCAGGCCGCCGGCGGTGAGCAGGCCGGTGGTCAGCACGACCGCCAGTCTCGTCGCCAAGGGTTGGTTCTTACGCACGTCCAGCTCCGTTTCGAGGGAGGAGTGGAAGGGGGGTGCCGCGCGAGCCTTGCCAACCGGTTGCAGCAACAGTGGCTTCGTGTCGAGGAAAGGTCAAGATGTCCAGGTAAAACTGCAAACGCTTCGAGCGTTGTACCTGGTGGCGTGGCTATTTCTGCAACAACCGATTGCAGGAAACCCGCAAACGGGGGTCAGCGGGTGAGGGGCAGCGGGCCGCTCTCGGGGGTGAAGAGCTGCTCGTCGAGGTGGTCGACGGCGTAGTCGATCGCGCCCGCCACCACGCACTCGTCGCCCAGCGTGGACGCCCGCACCTCCGGCATGCGCATGCACCGCCGCTCCAGCCGTTCGCGCAGCGGCCCGAGCAGCACGTCCGCCGACCTGGAGAACCCGCCGCCCAGCACCACGACCTGCGGATCGAGGACGAGCACCATGGCGGCCGCGCCCACGGCCAGATCGTCGAGATAGCGCCCGACCGCCTCCAGCGCCACCGGGTCGCCGTTCCTGGCGGCGGCCAGCGTGTAGCCCGCCGCGTCCTCCGGCGGCGTGCCCTCGGGGACGGCCGCGCACGAGTTGAGGTGCTCGGGCGCGTCGAACCAGCGTGCCTCGGGCAGCATGGAGATCTCCCCGGCCGCCGCCCCGAACCCCCGGTGGACCCGGCCGCCGATGATCAGCCCGGCGCCCATGCGCCTGCCGACGTGCAGGAACACCACGTCCTTGGCGCCCTGGGCGACGCCGCGCCGGGTCTCGGCCATGGCGGCCAGGCGGCTGTCGTTCTCGATCAGCACCTGGCAGGGGAACATCTCCCGCATCCGGCCCGCCAGGTCGAGGTCGCGCCAGGACGGGACGGCGGCCGAGTAGATGACCCGCCCCTCGATGTCGATGATGCCGATGGTGCCGACGGCGATCGTCCACAGGTCGGACACCGCGACGCGGCCGAGCGACAGGCAGCCGGAGACGGCCCGCTCGATCGCGGCCAGCCGCTCCTCCAGCGGCGCGTCCGGCAGCACCGGCTGGCGGGTCTCGGCCAGGATCTCGCCGTCGAGGTCGGACAGGGCGGCGCGGATGTTGTGGCCGCCCACGTCGACGCCGACCAGGTAGCCGCTGTCGGCGCGGAAGCGGTAGCGGCGGGCCGGCCGGCCCATCGAGCCGGGGCTCGGCGGCACCTCCTCCACCCAGCCCAGGTCCATCAGTTCGCCGGCGACCTCCTTCATGGACGGCCGCGACAACCCCGTGCGCTCGGCCAGCGCCGACAGGGTGAGCGGGCCGGCCCGGCGCAGGGCCCGGATGGCGGTCAGCGAGTTGAGCTGTCGCAGCCGTGACAGGTCGCCGCCGCGTAGATCCGCCATCGCCGTCCTTAACGTAGGTCTCCTCTGTAAGCAGAGATTATGCCAGGGGCCAGCTCGACGGCGCACCACCCATGAACCCCTTCAAATTGGGCGTTGACCCTCCGAAACCGACGGTGCTACTAATGAAGCGCTCCTTCGTAAGTTGAGAGAGATGAGGTCTGATGTCATTCGTTGACGTCGGCGAGATCAGGTGCGACCAGGCCCGGACCCGGGTGTTCGAGCACGGCTGGCAGTCGTGGAGCCCCACCGGCGCCTACGGCCTCGGGGACCTTCCGCCCAGACCCGCCGACGAGACGATCCAGATCCTCTGCTACCGCCCCGAGACGCCCGTCCCCGACGGCGTCTTCCAGGGCGAGGGGCTGCTGGCCGTCGAGACCGGCGACGGCGCGGTCGAGCTGTGGAGCGCGCCCGGACCGCTCCAGGTGCCCTCCGTCCGGGCCCGCCGGGAGGGCGACCGTCTGGTCATCTCCGCCGACGGCCCGGTACGCCACCACCGCGTCGAGGGCGACCTCGGCCGGGCCCTGCGCGACTGGGCGGACGGCATGGCAGAACCCAGGACGTTCCCCGCCGTCCCCCCCATGTGGTGCACCTGGTACGGCTACTGGGACAAGGTCACCGACGCCGACGTCCTGGAGAACCTGGCGCTGGCCGACCGGCACGGCCTGACCGCCGACATGTTCCTCGTCGACGACGGCTACGAGGCCGGCATCGGCGACTGGCTGGACCCCAGGCCCGGCTTCGGCTCCCTCGCCCGCGCCCTGGACGCCGTCACCGGCTCCGGCCGCCGCGCCGGCATCTGGACCGCCCCCTTCCTGGTCGGCCACGACAGCCGCCTGTTCCACGAGCACCCCGACTGGCTGGTGGACGGCGCGTACGCGGGCCGCATGTGGAACCAGGACCTCGCCGTCCTCGACGTCACCCACCCCGGCGCGGCCGAGCACCTGGTCCACGTCTTCGCCGCCTTCGCCGCCATGGGCGTCACCCACTTCAAGCTCGACTACCTCTACGCCGGCGCCCTGGCCGGCCGCCGCCACGAGGACCTGGACCCGATCGCGGCCTACCGGCGCGGGCTGGAGCTCGTGCGGCGCGGCGCGGGCCCCGAGGCCACCCTGCACGGCTGCGGCGCGCCCATGCTGCCCAGCATCGGGCTGGTCGACATCATGCGGGTCAGCCCCGACATCGCGCCCACCCTGCACCCCCGGTCGGGCGACATCAGCCAGCCCTCCCAGCTCGGCGCCCGGCTGACCGGCGCGGCCCGCGAGTTCCTGCACGCCCGCTGGTGGGTCAACGACCCCGACTGCCTCATCGTGCGGCCCGAGGTGGAGGCCCGGCAGGAGTGGGCGGCGCACATCGAGGGCACCGGCGGCCTGCGCGGCTCCAGCGACCCGATCGCCGCCCTCGACGAGTGGGGGCTGGAGACCACCCGCCGCCTGCTGGTCCCCACCGCCACGGACCCGTCGTGATCACCGAGACGGTCCGGGCCGCCGCCAAGGAGGCTCCGCGGCGGCCGCCGCGCAGGCGCACCCGTGACTGGCACGCCTACCTGTTCGTCGGGCCCAGCCTGTTCGGGGTGGTGGCGTTCCTGCTGCTGCCGGTCGTCATCGTCCTGGTGCTCAGCTTCTTCGACTGGGAGCTGCTGTCGGAGCCCACGTTCGCCGGGCTGGACAACTACCGCCGGCTGGCCGCCGACGGCGAGAGCTGGCACGCGCTTGGCGTCACCCTCCTGTACGTCGTCCTGTGCATCCCGCTGCAGACCGTGCTGGCCCTGCTGCTGGCGCTGCTGCTGGACCGCAAGGTCAAGGCCCTGCGGCTGTACCGCTCGTTGTACCTGATCCCGTGGATGGCCACCCCGATCGTCCTCGGCCTGGTCTGGAACTGGATCTTCGACCCGCGCGACGGCGCGCTCAACAGCCTGCTCGGCCTGGCCGGCGTCACCGGCCCGGACTGGCTGTCCGACCCTGCCTGGGCGCTGCCCGCGATCGCGCTGGTCAACGTCTGGCAGCACACCGGCTACACCATGCTGTTCTTCCTGGCCGGCCTCCAGGGCATCCCCAAGGAGCTGTACGACGCCGCCGCCACCGACGGCGCCACCCCCGCCCAGCGGTTCTGGCGCATCACGCTGCCGCTGCTCAACCCCACGATGTTCTTCGTCATGGTGACCAACCTGATCGGCGCCTTCCAGGTGTTCGACACCGTCTACGTCATGACCAACGGCGGCCCCAGCCAGAGCACCGAGGTGCTCAACTTCCGCATCTACGAGACGGCGTTCAAGCAGTTCGACTTCGGCTACGCCTCGACCCTGTCGATGTTGCTGTTCGGGGTCATCCTGCTGGTGACGCTGGCGCAGGTCAGGTTCTTCGGCAAGCGCACCACCTACGACCTGAGCTGAGGCCCCCCATGATCAAGCGCACCCTGCTCCACGTCGTGCTCGCGGCCGGCGCGTTCGTCTCCGTCTTCCCGTACCTGCTGGTCGTGCTGACCGCGTTCAAGACGCAGTCGCAGCTCAGCTCCACCGAGCCGTGGCTGCCCGGCCTGCCGCCGACCACCGCCAACCTGACCCGGCTGCTGAGCGGCGACTTCCCCCGGTACGTGCTCAACACCCTGCTGATGACGGTCGCGCTCACCCTCGGGCAGCTCGTCTTCACCACCTTCGCCGCCTACGCCTTCGCGCGGCTGCGCTTCCGGGGCAGGGAGGCCCTGTTCTGGCTGTACGTCGCCACCATGATGGTGCCGGGCGCGGTCACGATGATCCCCCTGTTCCTCATCATGCGCGAGCTCGGCCTGGTCAACACCTGGTACGGCCTGCTCATCCCGTACGTGCTGGGCACCCCGTACGGCATCTTCCTGATGCGCCAGTTCTTCAAGTCCCTGCCCGCCGGGCTGGAGGAGGCCGCCCGGATCGACGGGGCCGGGGCGATGACCGTCCTGCTGCGCATCCTGCTGCCGCTGTGCCGCCCGGCGCTCGGCACCCTGACGATCATCACCGTGATCTCGTCGTGGAACAGCTTCATCTGGCCGCTGATCATCACCAGCGGCGACGAGACCAGGGTGATGACGGTGGCGCTCGCCACCCTCAAGGTCGGCATCGGCGTCGACTACAACCTGATGATGGCCGGCGGGCTGATCGCGCTCGTGCCGATGGTGGCCGTCTTCGTCTTCTTCCAAAGGCACATCGTCCGGTCGGTGGTCCTCACCGGCCTCAAGTAGCACACGAACAAGAGGTCAGCGAATGTTGCAATCCCCCCCGATTCGCTGGGCCGGGGCGCTGCTCTGCGCCGCCACGCTCATCCTGTCCGGCTGCGGGTCGGGCTCCGGAGACTCCGGCAAGGTCACGCTCACCTACCGGCTCTGGGACGACCAGCAGAAGGTCGGCTACGAGAAGGTGATGGCCGCCTTCGAGAAGGCCAACCCGGGCATCGACGTCAAGATAGAACTGCTGCCCTACGACCAGTACTGGACCAAGCTCACCGCCGACGCCGTCGCCGGGACCGCGCCGGACGTCTTCTGGATGAGCCCCACCCAGTTCCCCGAGTTCGTCACCAAGGGCGTGCTGGCGCCCGTCCAGGTGGACGGCTCCAAGTACCACCAGACCGTGGTCGGCTCGTTCACCTACCAGGGCAAGCTGTACGGCGTGCCGAAGGACTGGGGGATCGTCGGCCTGCTCTACAACAAGGACCTGTTCGCCAAGGCCGGCGTGACCATGCCGGACAAGCTCACCTGGGCGGCCGACGGCTCCGGCACCCTGCTCGACACCGCCCGCAAGCTCACCGTGGACGAGGCCGGCAAGCACCCCGGCGAGCCCGGCTTCGACCCCGCCAAGGTCACCACGTACGGCTTCGCCTCCTGGAACCACTACCAGACGCAGTGGATGAACTGGGTCAGCTCCAACGGCGGCAAGCTGCTGGACAAGCCCTTCGGCAGCTACACCTTCAACGACGCCGCCTCCGTCCAGGGGCTGCAGTTCGGCGTGGACCTGGTCAACAAGCACCACGTCTCGCCGCCGGCCACCCAGACCAACCCGCCCACCGGCAAGGTCACCGACATGTTCAAGGCCGGGAAGGTCGCCATGTTCCCGGCGAACAACGCGCTGCTGCCGTTCGTCGCGCCGGAGGCCAACTTCGAGATCGGCGTCGCCGCCATGCCCGAGGGCCCGCAGGGCCGTTCGGTGAACCTCAACGGCCTGTCCGAGGCCGTCTCCGCCAAGAGCGCCCACCCGGCCGAGGCGATGAAGCTGGCCACCTGGCTCGGCACCGAGGAGCCGCAGAAGATGATGGCCGACGGCGGCTACGTCTTCCCCGCGCTCAACGGCCTGGCGCAGGGCTACGTCGACTACTGGAAGTCCAAGAAGCTCGACGTCTCGCCGTTCCAGGAGGAGTCGGAGGGCCAGACCTTCCCGCTGCCGGTCACCACCGGCTTCACCGGCTTCGAGAACAAGCTCAACCAGATCCTCAACGAGATGTACCTCGGCAAGCTCACCCCCCAGCAGGCCGCCGACCAGGCCGTGGCCGCCGGCAACGCCTCCATCGAGTAGGAGCTCCATTGATCACCCGGCGATCGTTGTTCGCCGGGGGCGCGAGCCTGGGCCTCGCCGCCGCACTGGGTGCCTCACCCGTGCGCGCGGCGGCCCGGCGTGCCCCCCTGTCCGACCCGTTCCAGCTGGGCGTCGCCTCCGGCGAGCCCACGCCGGACGGCGTCGTCCTCTGGACCCGGCTCGCCATGGACCCGGTCGCGCTCGACGGGCTCGGCGGCATGCCGGACCGCGTCGTGCCGGTGCACTGGCAGCTCGCCTCCGACGAGAACTTCCGCCACGTCGTGCGCCAGGGCGTCGAGCAGGCCCGCCGCGAGTCGGCCCACAGCGTGCACGTCGAGCTGGACGGCCTGCGCCCGGGCGCGGAGTACTTCTACCGCTTCCGCGCCGAGGGCGAGATCAGCGAGGTCGGCCGCACCCTGACCGCCCCCGCTCCCGGCGCCCGCTCCCGCCCCCTGAACCTGTCGTTCACCTCCTGCGCCGACTACCAGACCGGCTGGTTCACCCCCTACCGCCGGATGGCCGAGGACCACCCCGACCTCATCGCCTTCCTCGGCGACTACATCTACGAGTACGGCGACTACAAGTACCCCGTCCGCGACCAGGCCGGCGGCGAATGCCTCGACCTGGCCGGATACCGGCTGCGGCACGCCCAGCACAAGGCCGACCCCGAGTCGCGGCTGGCCCACGCGATCGCCCCCTGGGTGGTCGTGTGGGACGACCACGACATCGAGAACGCCTGGGCCGGCGACGTGCCCGAGCAGCCCGACCCGCCCTTCCTCGCCCGCCGGGCCGCGGCCTTCCAGGCGTACTACGAGAACATGCCGCTGCGCCGCGCCCAGCGCCCCGACGGCCCGGCCCTGCGGCTCTACCGCACGATCCGCTGGGGCGCGGTCGCCAACCTGCACATGCTCGACACCCGCCAGTACCGCGACCTGTACGCCTGCACCGGCAGGAGCGGCACGGTCGGCGCCGACTGCGCCGAGCGGCTGGCGCCCAACCGCACGATGCTCGGCGGCGAGCAGGAGTCCTGGCTCGACGGGCAGCTCAAGGGCTCCCAGGCCACCTGGGACCTGCTCGGCCAGCAGGTCTTCCTCATGGAGATGGACTGGACCAACGGCGAGGGCAAGGGCTACTCCAACGAGGGCTGGGACGGCTACGTCGCCTCCCGCAACCGGCTGACCGCCGCCATCGACGACCACCGGCGCAACGCGGTCGTCCTCACCGGCGACGTGCACTCCCACTGGGCCGGGGAGGTCAAGCGCGACTTCCAGGACCCCGAGTCGAAGTCCGTCGCCGTCGAGCTGGTCACCACGTCCGTCACCAGCGCCGGCAACGGCCTCGACGAGTACCCCAACACCCAGACGCTGCTCGCCGAGAACCCGCACGTGAAGTTCTTCAACGGCCGCCGCGGCTACGTCCGCGCCAAGCTCACCCAGCAGGAGATGAAGGTCGACTTCCGCTCGCTGTCCCGGGTGACCGAGCCGTACGCGCCCGCCTACACCTCCGGCTCGTTCGTCGTCGAGCCGGGCGACCCGAGCCTCCACCCAGCCTGACGGGATCCCCATGCGCACGATCACGGCCGCCGTCGCGGCGGCCCTCCTCACCCTGCCCTTCGCGCCCTTACCCGGTTCCGTGGCGACCGCGGCGGCCGTCGCGGCGCCCCCGATGGGCTGGAGCAGCCGCTCCCTGGGCTGCTCGGTCTCCGAGGCGGCCGTCCGCCAGGCCGCCGGCGCCCTCGCCCCGCTCGCGCCGCTCGGCTACCGGTACGTCGTGCTCGACGACTGCTGGCTGGCCGCCCAGCGCAGCGGCGGCGCCCTGGCCCCCGACCCGGCCCGCTTCCCGGGCGGCGTCAAGGCGCTGGCCGACGAGCTGCACGCCAAGGGCCTCAAGCTCGGCCTGAGCCTGTCGGCCGGCACCAAGGCGTGCTCCGGCGGCGGCCCCGGCTCCTACAGGCAGGAGGCCGCCGACGCCGCCCAGCTCAGGGCCTGGGGCGCCGACTACGTCAAGTACGACTGGTGCAACGTCCCCACGGCCGACTTCCCCGGCCAGAACGTGCAGCAGATCGCCCAGACCCTCTACCCGCGCATGCGCCAGGCCCTCGGCGACGGCGTGGTGTTCGCCATGAACAACGAGGACGGCAGCACCGTGCCCTGGTTGTGGGGCAAGGACGCCGGCGCCACCACCTGGCGGACGAACGTCTACAACAAGCCCATCCCCGACAGCTACCCGAGCATGGTGGACATCTGGGAGACCAACCAGCTCAGAGCCGAGTACGCCGGGCCGGGCAGCTTGGCCGACCCCGACCTGATCCAGGCCGGGCGCGGCGGGATGACCGAGACCGAGTACCGCGCCCAGTTCACGTTGTGGGCCATGGGGGCCGCGCCGCTCGTCCTGCAGGCCGACCCGGCCAAGGCGCCGGCGGCCGTCGTCGCCAACCCCAAGGTGATCGCGGTGGACCAGGACCGGCTGGGCGCGCACGGCCGGCTCGTCGCCTCCGACGGCTGGTACCACGTCCTGGCCAAGCCCCTGGACGGCGGCGACCGGGCGATCGCGCTGTTCAACGAGAGCGACCGGGCGGCGGTCATCTCCACCCGGCTCGGCGCGGGCTCCCGCCACCGGGTCGAGGAGCTGTGGTCCGGCGCGGTCAGCTCGACAAAAGACGTGCTGTCGGCGCAGGTCCCGGCGCACGCGGCGGTGCTCTACCGGGTCTCGGAGAGCCGGGAGCAGGCGCCGCCGCTGGTCACCTTCGAGGCGGACCCGCCGCGCTTCCTCGGCGAGGACCGGCCCTCGGTGCTGGAACCCGGCGTGCCCGGCGAGCTGGTCACCCGCGTCACGAACACCGGGGCCACCGCCCCGCTGCGGGACGTCGAGGTCAAGGCGTCCGCGCCGGACGGCTGGCGCGCCGAGGCCCGCACGCCGGCCAGGACCGCCCGGCTCGGCGCCGCCGAGACGTTCACCGTGACCTGGACGGTCACCCCGCCCGCGGACGCCGCGCCCGGCACCTACGAGGTCGCCTTCACCCAGGGCGACCGGCGCGCCGTCGCCGTCGTCATCGTGGCCAGGGCGCCGGGCACGGGCCGCACCTACCTGAGCGACCTGGCCTGGACCAGGGCCACGAACTACTTCGGCCCGGTCGAGAAGGACACCAGCAACGGCGAGCGGGCCGCCGGCGACGGCCGTCCGATCACCGTCGAGGGCGTCCGGTACGCCAAGGGCCTGGGCACGCACGCCCCCGCCGACATCGAGTTCCACACCGCCGGCCGGTGCACGACGGTCGAGTTCCAGGCCGGCATCGACGACGAGGTCGGCCAGGCCGGCTCGGCCGACTTCGAGGTGTGGGCCGACGGCAGCCGGGTCGCGCACTCCGGCGTGCTGACCGGCGCCATGCCCGCCAGGAAGGTCACGGCGTCCGTCGCGGGCGCCCGGTTCGTCCGGCTGGTCGCGACCAACGGCGGCGACAACGCCACCTCCGACCACGCCGACTTCGCCGACGCCACCGTCACCTGTCAGTGAGGAGATGCACTTGAAGATCGTTCCCAGGCCCGTCAGCCACGGGACCAGGCGCGGGAGGTTCGTCCTCGACGGGCGCACGGCGCTCACCGCCGACCCGGCGCTCGCCGGGGTGGCCGCCTGGCTGCGCGCCGAGCTCAGCCAGGTCACCGGAGGTGAGCTGCTGCCCGGCACGCCGGGCCCGGGGACGATCACCCTGGGGCTGGGCGACGACCTCGGCCCGGAGGCGTACCGGCTGAGCGTGGGCGACGACGGCGTCGCCATCGACGCGGGCGGGCCCGCCGGGGCCTTCTACGGCGCGCAGACCTTCCGCCAGCTCCTGCCCGCCGCCGCCTACCGCCGGTCGCCGGCCGCCGAACCCCTGGTCGCGCCGGGCGTGCACATCGAGGACGAGCCGCGCTTCGGCTGGCGCGGCTGCCTCCTGGACGTCGCCCGGCATTTCATGACCAAGCACGACCTGCTGCGGTTCATCGACCTGATGGCCCTGCACAAGCTGAACGTCCTGCACCTGCACCTGACCGACGACCAGGGCTGGCGCGTCGAGATCCGGCGGTACCCCCGCCTGACCGAGGTCGGCGCGTGGCGGCGGGAGAGCCAGACCGGCTGGAACGGCGCCATGTCCCATTTCGTCACCGCGCTGTC
>NZ_JBSFGJ010000183.1:0-17667 GCF_053596515.1 Nonomuraea sp. NPDC001684 | reverse complement strand
GACCACGTGCCGGACGGCGCGAGCGAGGTGGCGGCGTAGCTGCCGCTGGCGCCCTTCGGCGCGGCGACCGCCGCGAGCACCGCCCCGCCGGGGTCCGGGACGTCGGCGGTGAGCGTGCCCGCCCCGGTGTCGTTGACCGCCGCGACCGGCGTCCTGGTACGGCACTGCGGCAGGTCGGGCGTCGTCAGCGCGCACCCGGGCAGCGTGACCAGCGACAGGCGCGCGGCCCAGTCACCGCCGAAGGCGCCCCGGACGGCCGCGTACCCCACCTTGACCGACAGCGCGCCCGGCGTGTCGGGCCGGACGGCCAGCAGCAGGCCCGCCACCCCCGCCCTGGCCGCGTCCTCGCGGGAGGACAGCTCCACCTCGGCGGCGGCCGGCCCGTCGGCGGCGGAGGCGGCCACCGTCACCGGCAGGCCGCCGGCCCGGACGCCCTTCCAGCCCGGCGAGTCCGCGCCCGCCCGCGCGACCTGCCGCCCGGCGGCGCGCAAATCCACCCGCGCCCTGCCCGCCGCGGGCCAGGCCACGGCGGCAGGGGTCCGCCACGCGCGGGTCTGGGAGTCGGACGGCGGCGCCGGGACGTCCCCGCGCACCTTGCCGCCGGTGACGGAGTGCTCCCGCTGCACCGGACGGATCTTGAAGGCCGGCCGGGCGGCCGGCGCCGGCGACGGGTGTAACATCCCCGCCGCCAGCGCGGCCACGACGGCCAGGACTGTCGTTCGCATCATCGTCAGGCCCCGTTTCAGGAGATTCCGGTGATCCAGCCGGTCCAGCCAGGACCGCCGACGTTGACGGCCGGCTCACGGCCCGCGGGCGAGCCGGCATAGAGGTACAGGCCGTCGGAGAGCGCCGCCGTCTGCGCGGCCACCCAGAAGTCGGGGCCCTCCTTGCCGGCGGCCGGCTGGAAGGTCCTGACCCCCTCGACGTCGACGACCTGGCCCTGGAGGTCGCCGGGCGCGGCGATCCACGGGTGGCTGCCGGCCGGCCAGGGCTCGGCGCCGTAGGGGCGCGGCGCGCCGAGCACGTACGTGCCGGCGTCGTCGAACGAGCCCGGGTAGAGGGTCACCGCGCCGCTGTCACGCCGGCGCAGCACCAGGTCGGCGGCGTTGCCCGGGTCGGGGACGCCGTCGCCGTCGGCGTCGGGGACCACGTCGCCGGGCACGAAGGCGTCGTAGCCGTCCAGGCCGAGCGGCGCCGACCCGGCCGCCCCGGACGGGACGTCGAGGACGCGCGGCGCGGCCAGCTCCCCGTTGCCCGCCAGGGCGAGCATCCCGGCCGCGGTGCCGGTGTAGAGGTCGAGCCGGCCGCCCTCGACCACGATCAGGTCGGCGCCCGGCCGCCCGTCGAGGTTGCCCGGCGCGATGATCCGGGTGGCCGCCGACCAGTCGCCGCCGCCGGGGTGCCGCAGCTCCCGCCTGCCCTCGAAGTTCGGCCAGCCGGTGCCCTCGTTGGGGTACAGCGACAACTTGCCCGAGGCCGAGCGGACGAAGATGTCCTCGTAGCCGTCCTTGCCCATGCCGTCCTCGGGGCCGACGAAGTCGCCGCGGTGGGCCAGCAGCGCGCCGCCGAAGCCGGAGGCGCCCACGTCGGTGCCGCCGTCGGTGGTGCCGTCGCCGCGGCCGGCGTACAGGCGCAGCGTGCCGCTGTTGTTGGTGGCCAGGATGTCGGGCCGGCCGTCGCCGGTCAGGTCGCCGTCGCGGTCGCCGGACACCGTCCCGTCGGGCTCGGCCACGAACACCGGCGGCGCGGTGACGATCAGCGTCGTGTTGGTCGCCGCCTGCGAGGGCGACCCGTCGTACGGCGAGACGTTGCCGGCCACGTCGATGGCCGCCACGTGCAGCCGGTTGCCGGGCCAGCGGTGCGGATAGATCTCGACGGTCGCCGAGCCGTCGGCACCGGCCTTGACCCAGGTGCCGGCCGCGCACCTGCCCCCGCCGACCGACAGCGGGCGGTTGAGCCGGTAGCAGAAGCCGTCCAGGTTGGCGTCGCTGGAGGTCAGCCTGACCTTGCGGGTGTAGCGGGCGGGCACCTCGCCCACGTCGATGCGGCGGCCGTCGGCGGAGGTGACGACCGGCTTGGTCGGAGCCGTCTTGTCCACCTTGAACGGGCAGGAGTTGGTGGACCAGTCGCCGTCCACGCCGTCGGAGACGCTGGCGTGCCACCAGTAGTGGCCGCCGTCCTGGAGCTGGTCGGCGGGCACGGTCACGGTCGCGGTCGACCCGCTCGCCACCGTGCGGGTGTCCGACCGCACGGCCGGGCCGTCGTGGAACCACAGGCCGAAGCCCACGTCGAGGTTGCCGCCGTCGGGGTCGCTGCCCGTCGCGGTCAGCGTGACGTCGGTGTTGCCGACCACCTCCCAGGCGGGGTTCGTGGCGCTGCACGGGATCGGCCGGTCGGAGGAGTTGTTGTTCCACGGCCCCTGGAAGGCGGTCTTGGAGACCAGGCGCGGAGCGCGGTTGTAGGTGACCTGGAGCACCGGGTTGGTGCCGTCCACCTTGAACTTCTTCCACCCGTAGGTGTCGCTCTCGTCGGCGGCGCGCAGCCCGAAGGTGATGTTGCTCTGGCCGTTGTTGGCCGCCTCCTGCACCGCGCCGGCCACCGCCCCGTCGGCGAAGTCCTCGCCGGCCGACCCGCACGAGCCCCAGCCGTGGGCGAAGGACTTGGTCTGCAGGGTGCGGATCCAGCCGGGCTGGTTGTTCCAGGTCACCCAGTTGCCGATGCCGCCGGTCCAGCCCAGGTCCACCGGGCGGGCCGAGCAGCTCCAGGAGGAGACGTTGAAGACGTTGAGGGTGGCCCCGAGGATCCGGGCCCCCTGCAGGCCGTTGATGTTCATCTCGAAGTAGGCGCGGGCGGTCAGGCCGGTGTCGTTCTCGTGGCCGACCCGGGCCACCGGCGGGTTCTCGCTGCCCACCTTGTTGCCGCCGTCGTAGTAGACGGTGTTGGCGACGCCGGAGTTGCTCGCCTTCTTCACCGCGTTGGCCCAGTGGTTGCGGTAGCCGCCGCTGAAGATCGGGTCGATGACCACCGGGTAGACGGTGGCCGGGTCGTCCAGCAGCGCCTGGTCGGGCACGATCCGCAGCGTGCCGCCGCCCGCGCCGGGCTCCACGGTGGCCTTCATCGGCGCGTTGCGGACGGGGCCGTCCTCGTGCGGCTCGGCCGCGGCCAGGCCCTTGGCGGCGGCGGTGTGGGAGGAGTCCCACATGCGCGGCACCGGTGCGGTGAAGACCGGCCTGCCGCCGTCGGCGGCGGTGATCCCGCCCTCGGCGGTCGCGGTCACGTCCAGGCCCTCGCCGCGCACGCCCAGCTTCAACGTACGCACCCGGGGGTCGGCCGCGGCGGCCCGGTCCTTGACGATCAGGTGGTGCACGAAGTTGTCGGGTTCGGCGATCACCTTGAGGTCCACGCCGGGCAGCACGTCGGCGTACGTGGCGGTGTCGCCGTCCAGGACGGGGGCGGGCAGCCGGGACGGCCAGCTCAGCTCCAGCTTCCTGCCGTCCTTGACCAGGGTGGCCAGCGGGCCGGCGCCGCCGCCGGAGAACGTCATCGCGAAGGTCGTGGCCCGGGGGGAGACGGTGCCGTCGGGGTTGCGGCGCAGGGTGTCGTCCACCGGGCGCCAGGAGCCGCCGATCCTGGCACGCACCGGGCGCAGGTGTTCGCGCCGGGTCAGGGTGCCGTCCGGGTTCGCCAGCAGCTCGCCGGTCTCGGTGCGCGCGGCGTCCACCTCGACCGGTTCGCCGGACCTGTCGGCCTTGGCCAGCGCCGCCGCCTCGGGGGAAGGGGTGGGGGTGGGCGTGGTGTCGGCCAGCGCCGCGGGGGCCGGCGTCATGAGCGGCGCCAGCAGCAGCGCCGCAGCCAGGACGAGCCTCCCGGTCCGTCGCCCGGACGGGGGTCCGCCCGTCCGCGCGACGGCCCTCAGCTTGTCGATCACTTGTGGTTTCCTTTCACCGCGGGGACACGCGCCCTTCCAGGGCACGGCCGTACCGTCGCGGGGAGGTCGTCGGGAGTGGGGTCGTCACACGGCTCGGCCGCGCCGGACGGGTTCGGGTCCGGCGCGGCCGTCGTCAGTTGGCCGCAGGTTCACGGCGTGGTCACGCGCATCACGCTAGGACGGCCGATCCTTGATCCACCCTCGTCGCATCCTCGCCGCGTCCTCGCCGTCGGACGGCGGCGATCCGCAAGCCGGCGGGGCCGGGGACAAGGGGGAACGCGATGGCCACAGCCTGGTTCGGCATGCTCGGACCGATGGACGTCAGGGTGGCCGGACGCCCCCTCGCGCTGCACGGGCCACGGCAGGAGCGGACGCTCGCCGCGCTGCTGCTCGACGCCGACCGGGTCGTCACCGTCGACCAGCTTGTGGACGTCGTCTGGGAGGAGCCGCCCGCCTCCGCCCGGCGGCAGATCCAGGACCTCGTCACCCGGCTGCGGCGCACCCTGGCCGACGCCGGCGCCGCCCCCGGCCTGATCACCACCCAGCGCGCCGGCTACCTGTTACGCCCCGGCGAGAGCGGCCTGGACGCCCGTGCCTTCGAGAGCCTGACCGCGGCGGCGCGGCAGACCGCCCGCGCCGACCCGGCGGGGGCCGTCGCCGGGTACCGCGAGGCGCTGTCGTTGTGGCGCGGGCCCTTCCTGGCCGGCGTCCGCGGCCGGGCCTTCGAGGGCGCGGCCCGAATCTGGCAGGAACGCCGGCTCGCCGCCGTGGAGGAGTGCCTGGCGCTGGAGCTGTCGCTGGGCCGCCACCACGAGGTCACCGCCGAGGCGCTGGCGCTGGTGGAGCAGCACCCCTACCGGGAGTCCCTGGTCGAGCTGCTGATGCGGGCGCTGCACGGCGCGGGCAGGCTGGCCGACGCCCTCGACGCCTACCGGGCGCTGCGGCGGCGGCTGGCCGACGAACTGGGGCTCGACCCAGGCGCCGGGCTGCGGCGCCTGCACGACACGCTGCTGCGGTCCCAGACCGTCCCGGCCGCGCCCGCGTCCGGGCACGTCGCGGCGATGCTGCCGCCCGGCGTGTACGGCTTCGCCGGCCGCGCAGCCGAGCTCGCCCGCCTGGACGCCCTGCTCGCCGCGGCGGGTGAGCAGCCGGCCGCCGTGGTCGTCGCCGCCGTGACGGGCACCGCGGGCGTGGGCAAGACGGCGCTCGCCGTCCACTGGGCCCACCGCGTCCGCGACCGGTTCCCCGACGGTCAGCTCTACGTGAACCTGCGCGGGTTCGACCAGAGCGGGCGGCCGATGACGCCGGTCGAGGCGATGCGCGTCTTCGGCGACGCGCTGGGCGCGCCGGCCAACCGCGTGCCGGCCACCCCGGAGGCGTGGACCGGGCTCTACCGCAGCCTGCTGGCCGGGCGCAGGATGCTGATCGTGCTGGACAACGCGCGCGACGCCGAGCAGGTACGGCCGCTGCTGCCCGGCGCGCCCGGCTGCCTGGTGCTGGTGACCAGCCGCGACCAGCTCCCGGGCCTGGTGGCCGCCGAGGGCGCGCACCCGCTCCGGCTGGACCCGCTGTCCGTGCCCGAGGCGCGGGAGCTGCTGGCCCGGCGGCTGGGCGGCGAACGGGTGGCCGCCGAGCCCGACGCGACGGCCGAGATCATCGACCGGTGCGCGCGGCTGCCGCTGGCGCTGGCCGTCATCGCGGCCCGCGCGGCCACCCACCCGGGCTTCCCGCTGGCGGCCATCGCCGGGGAGCTGCCCGCCGTTCACCCCGGCCAGGGCGGGGACCTGGTCGCCAACCTGGACGCCTTCGACGCCGACGGCCCCGGCACGCAGGTCCGTCTCGTCTTCTCCTGGTCCCATCAGGGGCTCAGCGGCGGGGCCGGGCGCCTGTTCCGGCTGCTCGGGCTGCATCCGGGGCCCGACCTCAGCCTGCCGGCCGCGGCCGGGCTGGCGGGCCTGCCGGTGGCGCGGGCGCGGCCGTTGCTGGGCGAGCTGTGCCGCGCCCATCTGCTCAGCCAGCACGTCCCCGGCCGCTACAGCTTCCACGACCTGCTGCGGGTTCACGCCGTGGAGCTCGTCCAGGAGCTCACCCCCGAGGCCGAACGCCGTGCCGCGACGCGCCGTCTCCTCGACCACTACCTGCACACCGCCCGCACCGCCGCCACCCTCCTCAACCCCCACCGCGACCCGCCCCCCGCCACCCCGTACGAGGAGCCGCCCCCTGACGCCGGGACCGCCTTCGAGGAGTCAGCGGGCGGGGCGCTGGACTGGTTCACCGCCGAGTGCGCCGTGCTCGTCGCCGCGGTCGCGCGGGCCGCCGCCCTGGGCTTCGACACCCACGCCTGGCAGCTCGCCTGGACCCTGGCCGACTTCCTCGACCGGCGCGGCATGCGGCACGAGCACCTGGCCGTCCAGACCACCGCCCTGGCCGCCGCGCGGCGCGGCGGCGACCGGCTCGGGCAGGCGTGCGTCCACGGCAACCTCGGCTGGGCCAACACCGCGATCGACCGCTTCGACGACGCCCGCACCCACTTCCGGCTCGCCCTCGACCTGTACGGCGAGCTGCGCGACCCGACCGGCCAGGCCCGCGTCCACGGCAACCTGTCCACGATGTACAGCCGTCAGGGCCGCCACCAGGACGGCCTGGACCACGCCACCCAGGCCCTCACCCTGTACCGCGCGGCCGGCCACCTGACCGGCCAGGCCCGCGCGCTGAACGCGGCCGGCTGGTTCCACGCCCAGCTCGGCGACCAGGAACAGGCGCTCGACCATTGCCGCCAGGCGCTCGACCTGCACCGGCGGCTCGGCGACGTCCTCGGCCAGGCCAACGCCTGCGACAGCCTCGGCTACGCCTGCCACCGTCTGGCCCGCCACGAGGAGGCCGCCTCCTGGTACGGACGCGCGGTCGAGCTGTTCCGCGAGGCCGGCGACCGCTACCACCAGGCCGACACGCTGATGCGCCTCGGCGACACCCTGCACGCGGCCGCCCTCCCGGACGCCGCCGCCGACACCTGGCGCCAGGCCCTCACCCTCCTGGAAGACCTCGCCCACCCCTCCGCAGCCCAGGTCAGAACCCGCCTGGCCGGGTGAAGTGCGGAACCGAAGCTCAACTGGCCTTGCGCGTGGTCATGGAATCCTGTGGCGCCCGGATCGGCTGTTCCGGGCGTCGCCCCCTCGGCGCGGGCAGTCGCGTGTCAGCGCCTTCCCTGCCAGGAGTAGAAGGCGCCCTCCAGGTGTTCGAAACGATGATCGACGTGGTCCTCCGACCACTCCACGTCCGCAAGGATCGGAGCCGGATCGCCCTGCGGGCTCCAGGCCTAGCCGTAGGGGCTCTGCAGGGCCTCGCCTCGCTGGAGGACGACCACGCCGTGCTCGCGGCGGACCTCCTCGAACTCCATCCCGCCGATGGTGCGGGGGCCGAGCCGGTCCCCCTCCCTCACCGTGCGTGCGAACGCCTCCACCTCAGCCGCCGAGCGGATGAGCCGCTGGTCGTCAGTGCCACGGAAGGCCACGACGGCCGCAATCACGACGACCGCAGCCGTGAGGACGCCGAAGAACGCCAAGACTCTCCAACGCGAACCGCCCACCGACACACGGCCTCCCTCTGATCGTCGCGAACAACAGCTACCGATGATCGCAAACCGACAGAACCCTGAACATGTGCGACGTTCGGCTCGCCCCTGTCCCGCCGACGGTCTGGGCGCCACTCGCGTCTGACGCCTCTCCTACGATGGGTGAGTGGATATTTCCTGACTTCCGGTAGAGGCTCGGCAACGGCGCAGTGCCGAGATCCGCGAGTTCCTGAGGTCGCGCAGGGCCAAGCTGACTCCGTACGACGTCGGCATGCCCGCCGGCTCCGGCCGTCGTGCCAAGGGGTTGCGGCGCGAGGAGGTGGCGGTGCTCGCGGGGGTGGGGGTGTCCTGGTACACCTGGCTGGAGCAGGGGCGGGAGATCCACGTCTCGGCCGGGGTCCTGGACGCTGTCGCGCGGGTGCT
The DNA here is from genome assembly GCF_053596515.1 of Nonomuraea sp. NPDC001684. Classification (NCBI taxonomy): domain Bacteria; kingdom Bacillati; phylum Actinomycetota; class Actinomycetes; order Streptosporangiales; family Streptosporangiaceae; genus Nonomuraea; species Nonomuraea sp. NPDC001684. The sequence continues at coordinate 9,745 of NZ_JBSFGJ010000183.1, read as the reverse complement.
GCGTTTCGACACGGCGGAGCGTGAACATCTGTACCTGCTCGCCGGGCTCAACCCGCCCCAGGCCGAGCCGTCGGACCGGCCGGTCTCCGCGGAGTTGCGGCGGCTGATCGACGGCTGGCTCCCGTCCCCGGCCTACATCCTCGACCGGCACTGGAACCTGGTCGCCGTCAACCGCGCCGCGCACCTGGTGTTCGGCTACTCGGACCGCGACCACAACTGCCTGGTGAGCTTCTTCACCAACGCCCGCTTCCGCTCCTCGCTGCCCCACTGGGAGGACGCGGCCCGGGTGATCGTCGGCCAGTTCCGCGCCGACGCGGCCCGCTACCCGGAGGACCTGGAGTTCGGCAGGCTGGCCGCCGACATGTGCGCCGCGAGTCCTTCCTTCGCCGAGATCTGGGCCGAGCATCCGGTCGGCAACGCGACCGAGGGCGTCAAGGTCGTCCACACCTCCGAGACCGGTGAGCTGATCTTCGAGTACAGGTCGCTGCCGTTGCCCGACCGGCCAGGACACCGGCTGATGCTGCACACGCCGCAGCCGGGCACCGCCACCGGGGCGCGGCTGTCCGAGCTGATGGCGAGCGCCTGAAGGTGGTGGTGCCAGACCTAGGTTCGGCCGGAACTGCCGGAAACGGACGATCCGCTTGAGGATTGCCGCATGAACCGATTCCTGAACAAGACCGTTCTGATCACCGGCGGCGCCGGCGGCATGGGCTTCGCCACGGCGCAGAGGCTCCTGGGCGAAGGCGCGTACGTCGTCATCACCGGACGCGACCAGGTCCGTCTCGACACCGCGGCCGCCCGCCTGACGGGCGCCCTGCCGGAATCCGGCTCGGGCCGGGTGCTCGCGGTTCGCGCCGACGTCGCCTCCCCCGCGGACCTCGACCTGCTGATGCGGCGGATCGAAACCTGGCGCGGGAGCCTGGACGCGGTCTTCGCGAACGCCGGCGTGGGCGTGTTCAAGCCGAGCGCCGAGATCACCGAGGCGGAGTTCGACCACACCGTCGGCGTCAACTTCAAGGGCGTCTTCTTCACCGTCCAGAAGGCGCTGCCGCTGATGCGAGACGGCAGCGCGATCGTCATCAACGCGTCATCAACGCGTCCTGGACGCTGTATCGCGGGCTGTCCGTCGCCTCCGTGTACTCCGCCAGCAAGGCAGCCGTCCATAATCTCGCCCGGACGCTGGGTGCCGATCTCGCGCCGCGCGGCATCAGGGTCAACTCGGTCAGCCCGGGCTACATCGACACCGAGATGTACCGCGACGCCAACCCCGACCCGGAGAGCGAGGCGCGCAATTCGGCCGAGGTGCCGCTCGGCGCCCTCGGTCACGCTGACAACGTCGCGGCGGCGGTGGCGTTCCTGGCCTCTGACGAGGCCGCCTACATCACCGGGCAGGACCTGGTCGTGGACGGCGGGCTCGTCGCCAGCGTCCCCGCCGCCTGAGCCGGCGGACGCGGCCGGCGGACCGGCCTTTTCAGTGCCGACCCCGCCGGCCGCAGAGGGACCCGTACGGCCCGCAGCGCCCGCTCCGATCGCCGGCTCTCGCCGTACCGGCCCGGTGTCAGGACCAGCGACGGCGCCCGGCACGACGATGCGGTCACGATCAGTCAGCAGATCCGGGAAACAGAACCTGGCTAGCTGGCTTCGAGAACGAAGAACAAGAAGCACAGGAACCTCGTGCGAGTGGGCTCGAACTCGCGGAGCTCCTCGGCGAACAGTTCGCGGGCTTCCGGCGCGAACGGCGGTTCGCTGATGACGCTGATACGAAAGCCCGCCGCAGTGAAGGCTTCGGTCATCGCGTGCAGGGGCCGGTCCCAGAAACGCATCTGGACGGTCTGCCCGCCCATGGTCCATTCGTCGGTCCGGCTGCGGGTCTCGAAGTACTTGGGCTTCTCCCCGGCCATGTGCTGAAAGAGGGTGACGCTGAAAGGATGGTCGACCGAGACGAGGAGCCGGCCGCCATGCTTCAGCACGCGTCTCAGCTCGGCCAGTGTCGGGCCCCAGTCTTCCAGGTAGTGCAGCACCAGGGACGCGATGACGTCGTCGAACGCCTCGTCGGGGAAGGGCAGCGGGCCCGCAAGGTCGGCGACCCGCAGATCGGCGTCGGCGCCCAGCCGCCGTCGGGCCTGCTCCAGCATTCCGGCGCTCGCGTCGACGCCGGTCACGACGGCACCTCGATCGCGCAGCTCGGAGAACAGGGGACCCGCGCCGCAGCCGGCGTCGAGGATGCGCCTTCCGGCCACGTTCCCGGCAAGCTCCAGCATCGCGGGCCGCTCGTAGTACGCGTTGAGAAGACTGGCTTCGTTCTCGGCCGCGTACCCCTCAGCCATCCTGTCGTAGTCGTTGAGTGAGGAGGGGGGCGCGGTCTCAACGTGATCATTGGGCATGGCAGACATGCGAGCCATTGTGGCCCAGCAGTCTCGGCGGCACAGACATACGGCAGATCTTGGTCAAGCACGCAAACGGCATCCTCGCTGCTCGTGTGCGCGGATCGCGACTCACGCGCCCGTCCACCGACGGAAGCGCTCGGTCTGCCCTACCCGGACGAACTGCCGCCGGGCAGGAACGTCGGGCGTGGGGGTGTCTTGACGTATCAAATGAATGCTTTTTTAATTCGGGTGAGGGTGCGATTCACCTCAGATCGACTCCGACCGGTTCATCGACGTCAGGGATGGAGCTGCGAGATGACCGTGGACGACCGCTTCGGCCCGGAGCTGGAAGAGACGCGCAGGAACCGGCTGCGCGGCACCGTCAGCGAGATCGTCACCGATCCGGTCTCCGACTGGGCCACCGACTTCTCCCACGTCGACCCCCAGTGGGCCGCGGACCCGTACCCCATTCAGGACGACCTGCGGCAGCGTTGCCCGATCGCGCACACCGACCGGTTCGGCGGGGTGTGGCTGCCGACCCGGTACGAGGACGTCGCCGCCATCGCCTACGACACCGAGCGGTTCTCCTCCCGGGCCGTCGTCGTCGGCAACGTCAAGCCGCCCCGCGAGCTCGCGCCGGTGGGCGGGGTCCCGCCGATCTCGTCCGACCCGCCCTTCCACCACGACGCCCGCAAGTTACTGCTGCCGGCCTTCACCAAGACGGCGGTCGCCAAGCGGGAGGCGAGCACCAGGGCGTTGTGCCACGAGCTGATCGACGGCCTGGAAGGGCGAGAGGTCGTGGACGCGGCCCGCGAGTACGCCCAGGACATCCCGATGCGGGTGATCGCCGACATGCTGGGCTTCCCGTCCGAGGACGCCGACCGGTTCCGGCAGTTCGTGGAGAACGCCCTGGAAAGCGTGAACGAGCCCACCGAGAAACGGCTGGAGCGCTTCGCCGAGCTGTCGTCCTACCTGGTCGAGCAGATCCACGACCACCTGGCCCACCCGCGGGACGACCTCACGACGTACCTGCTCGGCGCCGAGCTCAACGGCGCGAAGCTGGACCCCGTCCACGTCGTCGGGACGATGACGCTGCTGCTGATCGCGGGTATCGACACGACGTGGAGTGCGATCGGGGCGTCCTTGTGGCATCTGGCCAAGACCCCCGCGGACCGCGAACGCCTGGTCGCCGAACCCGCCCTCCTGCCCACCGCCATGGAGGAGTTTCTGCGCGCCTACGCCCCCGTCACCATGGCCCGCCTCGTCAAAGACGACATGCACTGGAACGGCGTCGACATGAAAGCCGACGACTGGGTCCTGCTCTCCTTCCCCGCCGCCAACCGCGACCCCGCCCACTTCGACCACCCCGCCGACATCCGCATCGACCGCGAAGTCAACCGCCACGCCGCCTTCGGACTCGGCATCCACCGCTGCGTCGGCTCCCACCTGGCCCGCATGGAGCTCCGCACCGCCCTCGACGTCTGGCTCCAGCGCATCCCCGCCTTCACCCTCGCCGACCCCGACGCCGTCACCTGGGCCGCCAGTCAGGTCCGGGGCCCCCGCACTCTCCCGCTCCGCATCGGCTGACCGTCCCCCCTCTAAGTGGACGACCAGCTTCCGCTTGGTGTAGAACGGGAAGCCGGCATGCCGTTCAGGGGGTTGCGTGATGATCGTGGTGACGGGCGCGACAGGCACGATCGGGCGTGCGCTGATCGAGGAACTGGGCGGCGCGGCGCGGGCCGTGGTGCGGCGCGCGGAACAGGGTGAGGAACTGAGGGCGGAGCTGGGCTGCGACTACGTGGTCGGCGACCTGGAGCGGCCGGCGAGCATCCCGGTCGAGCCGGGGGACAGGCTCTTTCTCAACAGCGCGTTGTGGCCGGGCTTCGCGCGCGCCCACCGGGCGGTCATCGATCACGCGGCTGCCGTGGGGGTCGCCCAGGTGGTGACCGTGTCCGTACGCGGGGTCACGCCGGGCAGCCTGCTGGGGTTCGGCCTGCACGGGCAGGTGGACGAGCACCTCAAGGCTTCCGGAGTGCCGTGGTCGATCCTGGCGCCCGTCGGTTTCATGCAGAATCTCGCGGGCGACGTCGACGAGGAGGGGCGGATCGTCGGCTCGTACGGCAGGGGCAAGGTGGGGTACATCGACGCTCGTGACATCGGGGCGGTCGCTGCCGTGCTGCTGAGGCGTCCTGTCGGGGCCGACGCGGTCTACGAGCTGACCGGCCCGGTGGCGCCCACCCATGACGAGATCGCCGCCGAGCTGACCCGGGCGCTCGGCCGGGACGTGCGTTACGTGGACCTGCCCGTCGAGGAGGCCGCCGTGCACCTGGCGGAACGCGGCATGCCCGCTGCCGCGGCCCACGACCTGGCCACCCTCATGTCGCAGCTCGGGGACGGGCGCTGGGCGACCACGACCACGACGGTGACCGACCTCCTGGGCCGCCGGCCGCGCTCGCTGCGGGAGTTCCTGGGGTAGCGAAGAGACACCGGCCCCCTCCGGGGCCGTCACCGGCGGGGTAAGTCGATGCCGGACGCTCGCAGCCTCGCCTCGACCAGGGCGTTCAGCCGGGCGATGGACGGTTCCCGGTCCTCGCCGTGGTGGTTGACCAGCCCGTAGCGGGCGGCGGTGTCGGACCGGTTCCAGAACCCGGCCGGCATCGCCCGCGGCCCCGGGCCGGCCAGCAGCTTGGCGGCCAGGGCGGCGGCCAGCTCCTCGATGCGCGGGTCGTCCGGGTCCCAGGCCCGCGCCTCCAGGGCGCGTTTGACCAGCTCGACGTGCTCGGGGTCGTCCAGTGAGTGTTCGAGCCGGGTCAGGAGGCTGTCGAAGATCGCCGGCATCAGCGCCCTGGTCAGGACCATGGCTTCCCGCTGGGTGGACACGTAGCCGGGGTCGAAGCCGAGGGCGGCCAGCCGGTCCAGGACGGCGCAGGCCCGGTCGGGCAGCAGGACCCGGTCGCCGTGGGCCAGGCGGTGCAGCGTGTCGCGGCGCGCGGTCAGGTCCTCGATCCGTTCGGTCAGCCGGCGGCGGACGTCGTCCAGGGCGGCGGCGAACGGCTCGGGATCGGCGTCGAGCAGGTCGCCGATCTCGGCCAGCGGCACGCCGGCCGCGGCGAGGGTCCGGACCTGGACCAGCCGGACCAGGTCGGCCGACCGGTAACGCCGGTAGCCGGAACCGTCGCGTTCGGGCTCGGCGACCAGGCCGAGCCGATGGTAGTGCCGCACGGTCTTGACGGTGACGCCGGTGAAGGCCGCCGTCTGACCGATCGTGAGCCCGTCCGTCATCGGCTCGGCGCGACGGCGGCGGACGGCAGGCGGACGCGCGCCGGTCGCCGGTCGGCGAGCGGCGCGCCCGGATACGGGTCGCGGGCATTCACAGGGCCGAGAGTAGCGCGCACGGCCGTGGCGGGGTTGACCTTGACCTTGGGTCAGGGTCCAGGCTCGTCGCACGGCCACCTCGAAGGCGCCGGTGGCCCGTCCATCACCGCCTTCGAGCCTTGGCGGACGACGACCACCACCGAAAGAGGGATCATGACGGTCGAGAACGACAACGGCTTCTCCGGAGCGGGGCTGCGCCGGCTGCGCGAGGTGCTGACCCGGCACGTGGAGTCCGAGCGGATCCCCGGGCTGGTCGCCCTGGTCAGCCGGGGCGAGGAGACGCACGTCGAGGCGATCGGGACGATGCGCCACGACGGCGGCGCGCCGATGAGCCAGGACACGATCTTCCGGATGGCGTCCACGTCCAAGCCGGTCACGATGGCGGCGGCGATGGTCCTGCTGGACGAGTGCCGGCTGCGGCTGGACGACCCGGTCGATCCGTGGCTGCCCGAACTGGCCGACCGTCGGGTGCTGCGGCGTCCCGACGGCCCGCTGGAGGACACCGTGCCGGCACTCCGGCCGATCACCGTACGGGACCTGCTGACCTCCACGTTCGGCCTCGGCATGGACTTCACGCTGCTGGACTCCCCGATCAGGGCCGCCACCTTCGAGCGGACCGACTACAGCGTGGCGTCCGGGCCGGCGCCGGCCCCGGACGAATGGATGCGCCGCCTCGGCGAGCTGCCCCTGTCGTACCAGCCGGGGGAGCGGTGGCAGTACGACCTCAGCAACGAGGTGGTCGGCGTGCTCGTCGCCAGGGTCGCCGGCCGGTCCCTGGAGGCGTTCCTGCGCGAACGCGTCCTGGACCCGCTGGGGATGAAGGACACCGCCTTCCACGTGCCCGCCGCGAAGATCGACCGGCTGCCGCCCCTGTACGGGCCCGACCCGGCGACCGGGGAGTTCCTGGTGTGGGACGAGGCGGAGGGCGGCAGAACCGCCCGGCCCCCGGCGTTCCAGGGCGCCGGCGGCGGGCTGGTCTCCACCGTGGACGACTACCACGCCTACTTCCGGATGCTGCTGAACCACGGCGTGCACGACGGCGAACGCATCCTGTCCAGGCCCGCGGTCGAGCTGATGACCACCAACCGCCTCACCCCGGCGCAACAGGCCGCCCGGGACGCCATGTACGGGAACATCGTCCATGTGTCCGCCGGCCAGGGGCTCCAGGGCGGCTGGGGCTTCGGGATGGCGGTGCGCACCCGCCGCGGCGACTACGCCTCCGTCGGCCAGTTCGGCTGGGACGGCGGGACCGGCACCACCGCCTACGCCGACCCGGCCAGACGGGTCACCGGGATCCTGCTCACCCAGGTCGGGATGTCCACCCCGGACTCGATGCGGCTCATCAACGACTTCTGGACCACGCTCTACCAGGCCCTCGACGACTGACCGGCGCGGGCGGGGGATCCGGTCGATGGTCACGTCCCGGGTGGGCGGGCTGTTTAATGCTGCCATGGGCCGAATCGCCGGCGTCACCGCCGCCGAGACTCGTGAACGGTTGTTGCGCGCCGCCGCGGAGGCGTTCGCCGAACGCGGCTACGACGGCACCCGCGTCGCCGACATCGCCGCCGCCGCAGGGGTGAGCAACGGCGCGCTGTACGCGCACTTCGGCTCCAAGGCCGAGCTGCTGGTGGCTGCGCTGCGCGCGCACGGGCGGCGGGGGCTGGCCGACCTGTTCGCCGCCGACCCCGACCGGCCCGTCCCCGACCTGCTGCTGGAGATCGGACGCTGGCTGCCGCAGCGGCGCGACGCCCGCGGCTACCTCATCGTCGAGGCGCTCGTCGCGGCCCGCCGGGACGAGGACGTCGCCCGGCCCATGCGCGACTACGTGGGCGAGCGCGCCGGGGCGATGGCCGCGCTGGCCCGCCTCGCCCAGGACCGGGGCGAGCTGGACCCGGCGCTGTCGCCCGCCGCGCTGGCCCACTTCTGCCTGCTGCTGTCCATGGGCAGCGCCCTGGTCACGCCCGACCTGCACGCCGTCGGCGACGAGGAATGGGCCGCCCTGCTCGCCCGGGTGGTCGGCGCGCTCACGCCCGAACCGTCCTGACCGTGCTGCTCGCCCGGGTGGTCGGCGGGCTCACGCCCGAATCGCGGTGTGCCCCGCCGCGGCCTCTATGGCGGCGGTGATCAGAGGCCAGGTGCTCGACAGGGGGTCGATCAGGCTGAAGTGGCCGGCGTCCGACGGCTCGATCAGCACCGCCGACGGCTCGGCCGCCGCCGTCCGGCGGCTCATCGACACCGGCAGCACGCGGTCCCTGACCCCGTGCACGAGCACCAGCGGGCCCCGGTCGTAGGGCAGCAGGCGCGCCGGGTCCACCTCGTCCAGCAGGTCGGCGCGGTCGTGGAGCAGGGCGCGGGCCGCGCCGCCGCCGAGCCCCGCCGTGAACGCCTCGCCCAGGTCGCCGACGGCGGCCAGCCCCACCACGCCGCGGACCGCCGGTTCGGCGTGCCAGCGGGAGCCGGGCGGCAGCCGGTGCCGCAGCGCCGACCAGAGCGCGAGGTGACCGCCCGCCGAATGGCCCACCAGCAGCACCCCGGACGGGCAGTGCGCTCCCACGAGGTCGAGCGCGGCGGCCACGTCGTCGAACGTGCCCGGGTGGCCGCCGCCATCCTGGCCCACCCTGCGGTACTCGGGCAGCCAGACCGTATGGCCGAGCGCGGCCAGGGCGACTGCCATGGGACGGGCGTGCCGCCGGTCGTACTCGGCCATCCAGTAGCCGCCGTGCAGCAGGACGAGGGGCGGGCGGCCGGCGCCGTCGTAGACGTCGATCACCTGGTCGGGGTGGCGGTCGCCGTAGCGGAGCACGCGGTCGGGCGGGCGCACCGGTCGGGACAGCAGGTCTTGGTAGGACATGTCGTGATCGTAGGAGCGCGTCCAGGGGGTTGACCTGGGGTTGCGCTGGCAGGAACGTGCCGCGGGGCGGCAGCAAGAAGACGGTCCGCGTACCGCCGCCGGGCGCCTCGCGCCGCGACCATGGGGGAGTGACGTCCGAGGGAAGTGAGGTTCGGCCATGTCCCCAATCCGCCGTGTCGTGGTGATCGGCTGTGGGTTGATCGGCACGTCCGTGGCGTGCGCGCTGCGGCGGGCGGGCGTCCGGGTCGAGCTGGCCGACCACGATCCGTGGGCGCTGGCGCAGGCCGCGCGGATGGGCGCGGGCACCGCGCTGCGGGCCGGGGCCGGTCCGGCCGACGTCGTCGTGATCGCCACGCCGCCCTCGTCGGTGGCCGCCGTCCTGCGGGAGGCGCAGGACCGCGGGCTGGGGAGGGTCTACACGGACGTGGCCAGCGCCAAGACGCGGATCCTCGCCGAGGTCGAGCGCGGCGGTTGCGACCTGTCCTGCTACGTGCCCGGCCATCCGATGGCCGGGCGGGAGGTGTCGGGGCCGGGGGCCGCGCGGGCGGGCCTGTTCGAGGGCAGGACGTGGGCGTTGTGCCCCCATCCGGCGCTGTCGCCGCGCGCGCTGCGCACGGTGGCGGCGCTGGCGACCGCGTGCGGGGCCGAGGTGCGGCTGCTCGCGCCGGACGTCCACGACCGGGCCGCCGCGGCCGTGTCGCACCTGCCGCTGGTCCTGTCGGCCGCGCTCGCCGCCCGGTTCGCGACCGGCGCCCAGGACGGGCCCGCCGAACCGCCCCCGGGCACGAAGACGGACTACGAGGTGGACGGGGAGACGGGCTGCGAGGTGGACCGGGATGCGGGCGGGTTGTCGCTGGCCGCCGGGGCGTTGCGGGACGTGACGCGGGTGGCCGGCAGCCCCGCCGGCATGTGGCGGGACATCCTGGCGCACAACGCGACCCCGGTGGCCGACCTGCTGGACGAGCTGACCCGCGACCTGAGCCGCGTCGCCGCCGCCCTGCGCGCCGCCGACGACGGCCCGGTCGCCGAGGTGCTGGCCAGGGGGAACGAGGGGCACGCGCGCATCGTCCGGGCGCTGTCGCGCACGCGGGAGGCGGAACGGGCGGCGTCCTGACCCCGCCGCGCGACCGACGGGCCCGCACGGGCGAACGGC
>NZ_JBSFGJ010000182.1:0-17670 GCF_053596515.1 Nonomuraea sp. NPDC001684 | reverse complement strand
GGCGTCCACGGCCTCGTCGGGCAGGCAGAGCCGGTAGCCGGGCGGGGCGCTGACGATCACTCCGGCGGGGGCGCGCGGCGGCCGGTCGGGTTCGAGGACCCGGCGCAGGTTCGAGACGTAGACCTGGAGCGCGGCCAGGGCCTTGGGCGGCGGCTGCCCCTGCCACAGGTCCTCGATGAACCGGTCGGTCGAGACGACCTGGCCGTCGGCGGCGACCAGGCGGGCGAGCACGGCGCGCTGCCGGGCGGAGCCGAGGTCGAGCCGGCGGCCGTCCATGGTGGCGTGGAGCGGTCCAAGGAGGTGTAACTGGAGCATGGCACCCTTTTTCCGTACCGGTAGCGCCCGCTTTCAGTACCGGTAGAAGCCCGCGAAGTCCGATCTTCGCCCAATATCGTCAATGCGCACCGAGGCCCCCGTCTCAGGCGCGTTCATCATCTTCCCACGACCCAGATAGATGCCCACATGATGCGTCTTGATCTTATTTTTCGTGATTTTTCCGAAGAAGACTAAGTCGCCCGGCAGGCCGCGCTCGACGGGCCGCATCCTGCGCACGTGGTCGTCGGTGTTGCCGGGGCCGAGCACGTCCCTTCCGTTGGCCAGGGCGTACACCCATCGGGCCAGGCCGGAGCAGTCGAGGCCGCGGGTGCGCGCGGCCGGGCAGGGCTTGATCCGGCCGCTGTAGCCCAGGCAGGTGCCCTTCGTGGGGCCGGGCCGCTCGCCGTGGCCGCCGCCCCACGAGTACGTGATGTCGTACCGCTCGATCTCGTACGCGATGCGCACGATCCTGGACGGCACGAACGTCGACAACGGCATGGACGCCGCGCCCGCCAGCAGAATGACCAGGGCGGTCACCGCCAGGACCAGCCGCCGCGCCACCCGTTTCTCCCTTAAGCCGAGATCCCGGGTTTTATCCTACCTATCGCGATATTTCAGCTTTTGAGGTCAAGTGTGACCGTTCCTACCTCGACGACCATCCCGACCCGGCCCTTCGGCTTCGGCCTGGTGGTGAAGGTGAAGGCGGCCTTCTGGCCCCGCTCCAGCTTGCCGACCACGCAGCGCACCGCCGTGCCGCTGAACTTGCAGCCGGGGGCCTTGACCACCTTCTGGCCGCCGTACGCGCGCCCGGAGACCACGATGTCCTCGACGGGGTGCGGGCCGGTGTTCGTGATCGTGACCCGGTAGAGCTTCCTGCCCTTGACCAGGCCGGAGACCGACACCCGGGCCGGCGGGTTGGCCAGCGACCGCAGCTGGGACTCCGAGCCGTTGAAGGAGTTCTGGCCGCCGGCCAGCGAGCCCTTCTCCGCCGACTGCCAGAACGTGTGCCGCTTCCAGCTCTTCGGCAGCTCGCCGGGGTCGCTCCCCCAGCGGGCCAGCCAGAGCGGGTTGGCCTTGAACGCGCCGGAGTTGCCCGTGCAGGTCTGCCACCAGCTCGTGGTGGTGTAGATGATCGCGTCCCGGCCGGTCTGCTGCCGGTACTTCTTGGTGAAGTCCTTGATCCAGGTGACCATGTCCTCGGCGGACAGGTCGTAGCAGTTGTTCTTGCCGTTCTTGTCCTTGTACGGGTTGTCCTCGATATCGAGGACTCCGGGCAGCGTTTGACCGTCGCTGGTCCAGTTTCCGCCGTTCTGCAGGAAATAGTCGGCCTGCGCTGTCCCGTCGGATTCATGCGGTTGCGCGAAGTGATAAGCGCCACGCACGAGCCCGGCCGTCGCGGCCCCGCCGAACTGCGCGTCGAACCGTGGGTTGCGGTAGTTCGTGCCCTCGGTGGCCTGCACGAACGCGAACTTGCCGCCGCCTGCGGCCACGCTCGCCCAGTCCACGTCGCCCGTCCAGTTGCTGACGTCGACACCGGGAACACCGTCGGCCGCCTCCGCGACCCCTGTCATGCCGACAGCGGCAATTACCGCAATTAACCACAAGCGTTTCACGCCCGAGATCATCGCGGAGCCGCCACTTACGCCGCAAGCACGGAAATATCACGTCTTTCCGTGAAAAAGCGCGAAACCCCATGTCGAGGCCCGGAAATCCGCCTTCCGCGACCACCTCTCCGGACGTCGTTTCCGCAGGTCAGAGCCGTATATGAACGTCACATTCGCGTTTGCCAAATCGATACCGCCCGGCCCAAACTGAACCGATCCCCGAAAGGGCCCCTGACCAGGGGCTTCTTCGCCATGCCCAGGAGGCACCGCCCATGATCCACACCCGGGCCCTCACCCGAGTGTTCACGATGAAGAAGGAGACCGTCGAAGCCGTACGCGGCATCGACCTCGACGTCGAACCCGGCCGGCTCGTCGCCTTCCTCGGCCCCAACGGCGCCGGCAAGTCCACCACCCTCCGCCTGCTCACGACCCTGCTCCCGCCCACCTCCGGCACCGCCGTCGTCGCCGGCCACGACGTCACCCGCGACCCGGCCGGCGTGCGCTCCCGCATCGGCTACGTCGGCCAGAAGAACAGCGCGGGCGAGAGCTTCCGCGTCCGGGACGAGCTCGTCACGCAGGGCCGCTGCTACGGCCTGACCGTCTCCGACGCCGTCGCGCGGGCCGGCGAGCTGATGCGCCTGCTCGACCTGGAGGACCTGGCGAGCCGCAGGCCGGGCACGCTGTCCGGCGGCCAGCGCCGCCGCCTGGACATCGCGCTCGGCCTGATCCACCGCCCCGACCTGCTCTTCCTCGACGAGCCCTCGACCGGCCTCGACCCGAAGAGCCGCGCCGACATCTGGCGGCACATCCTGCGCCTGCGCGAGGCGTACGGCACCACGATCTTCCTCACCACCCACTACCTGGAGGAGGCCGACAACATGGCCGAACGGGTGATGATCATCGACAACGGCTCGATCATCGCCGACGGCACGGCCGAGCAGCTCAAGAACGACCTGGCGGGCGACACCGTCACGGTCACCACGGACACCGCCCAGGACGCCGCCAGGGCCGCCGAGCTGACCGGCGGCCAGGCCGAGGGCGTCACCGTGCGGGTGCGGGTGGCGAACGCGCCCGCCGCGCTCCCCGGCTGCCTGCGGGCGCTGGACGCCGCCGGGATCAAGGTGACCGCCGCCGAGACCGCGCGCCCCACCCTTGACGACGTGTTCCTCACCCTCACCGGGAGAAGCCTCACCGATGACGACCTTCCTGCGTGACACCGCCACCGTCTTCACCCGCGAGTTCCGGCCGGTCCTGCGCGAGCCGGTCGCGCTGCTGTTCGAGATGGGCCAGCCGCTGCTGTTCCTGTTCCTGTTCGGCGCGCTGCTGGACGGCGCGGTGGGCTCGTCGTGGCAGTGGTTCGTGCCGGGCATCCTGGTCATGATGTGCCTGACCGGGCCGATGTCGGCCGGTTACACGCTGCTGGTCGAGCTGATCGGCGGCTCGCTGGAACGCATGCTGGTCACGCCGCTGAACCGGACGGCGATGCTGGTGGGCCGGGCGATGAAGGCGATGGTGGTCCTGCTGGCCCAGGCCGTGCTGATCATCGTGCTGGCCGTCCCGCTGGGGTTCGAGCTGTATCCGGCGGGCGTCCTGGCGGGGCTGGCGCAGCTCACCGTGTTCGGGGTGGGGCTGGGGGCGTTCTCGTTCGTCCTGGCCATCCGGTCGGCGCCGGGCGGGACGCTGTTCTACGTCGTCAGCCAGTCGATCCTGTTCCCCCTGCTGCTGCTGTCGGGCGTGCTGCTGCCCCTGGACACCGCGCCCGGGTGGCTGCGCGCCGTCGGTGCGGCGAACCCGGTCACGTACATCGTCGAAGGCCAGCGCGCGCTGTTCTCCGGCGACCTCGCGAACCCCTCCGTCCTGTACGGCACCGCGTCGGCCTGCCTGGTCGCCGCGATCGGCCTGTACCTGGGCAACCGGGCCATGCGCAAGGGCGTGTGAAATGGAGGCATGACCCGTGTGATGGCCTCCCGCACCGTGCCGTGGATCCCCGTCGAGCACCGCCTCGACGTGATCCTCTCCCCGGACCTCCCGCCCGCCGCCGGCACGACGTCGGCGTTCGCGTTCGTCACCGACGGCGTCGGCAGGACCCTGCTCACCTGCGTCGACCGGCCCGGACGCGGCTGGGACGTGCCGGGCGGCCACCTGGAGGCCGGGGAGAGCGCCACCGAGGCCGCGGTCCGGGAGCTCCAGGAGGAGACCGGCCTCCTCCTGGAGCCGTCCGCCCTGTCGGTGTTCGCGTGGCAGCGCGTCGAGCTGCTGCGCCCGGCTCCCGCCGGTTACCGCTACGCGCCGCTGACGTACATGGTGATGTTCCGGGCGCGGCTGGCGGCGCCCGGCGCCGCGACCGCGCCGCCGGCGGAGTCGGAGAGCACCGGTGCGGAGTGGCTGCCCCGGGAGCGGATCATGGAGCTGTGCGCCCACCGCACCTGGCTGCCGCTGCTGGAGTGCCTCTAGAGGGTGCGCGCGCGTTCGAGGTCGGCGCTGCGATAGTGCCGCTCCGGGATGCTCGCCAGCGTGGACGGGTGCACCTGCGGGCCCAGGCCGTACAGCTTCTGGAAGCTCATGATGAGCGGACGCCAGGCGTCGGGGTCGATGTGGTCGTCGGTGCCCTTCATCCGGATGTCCTCGTGCACCCAGACCCGCTGCACCCGCACCTCGAACGCGAGCACCCCGCCGTCGCCGACCGGGTGCGTCTCCTCCACCACGACCTCCATGGCGACCGGGCACTCGGCCACCCGGGGCGCGGCCACCGTCTCCGACGGGACGGCGGTCAGCCCGGCCCGCTGGAACTTGTCCGGCACGAACCGGTAGCCGCGCTGGTGCTTGCGCTCGGGCACCGGGTCGCTCCCGGTGGTCAGCGCCAGCCGGTCCACCTGCGGGGCGAGCGCGTCGGACGGCAGGTTGAGCACGCCCTCGCCGGTCCGCAACAGGTTCTGGGACGTCTTCGACCTGGCCCCGAGCCCCAGCATGCCGCGCCAGCCCAGCCAGAAGGCCGACGACATGGGGGCGAGGTTGGGGGTGCCGTCCTCGTTCACGGTGGAGATCAGGACGACGGGGGTGCCGAAGTAGAGGATGTTGGGTTCAATGCGGACGTGCTGATCCACGACAGTGTTCATGCGTCCCACTGTCGCCGCCGGTGCGGGCCGGACGCTGGCGGCCTTCGGACCTGTCGTTGCCGGGCCGGTCAGGAGCGCGGCACGAGCCTGATCGTGGCGGCCCGCGCCTGCCCGCTGACCACCGAGTCCACGATGCTCTCCGGGTAGTGGCGGTACTTGGCCCGGTACGCGGCGTCGATCCGGTCGTTGAGCTCCTGGTCGGCGTCGGCGAACGTGACGCCCTTGTCGACGCCCCCGGCCTGGATCCGGCCGCGTCCGCGCTCCTGGGCGCCGCGGAACCAGGTGCCGTCCCGCCCGTTCACGGCTCGGACGTACAGGTCGTCGCCGAGGCGGACGACCCAGATCGTCACCGGGCGGCGCAGCTCGCCGTCGCCGCGCAGGGACGCGATCTGCAGCTCCTCGGCGGCGGCGATCCGGTCGAGTTCGTCGTTCGTCCAAGCAGTCATGGTGGGGGGCCTACCCGGAACCGGTCGGCGGCGCCGGCGGTCATCGTCCGTAGTTGGTAAATCCGCCGCGTCAGGGGAGGTAGCCGGCGCGTCTGGCCGAGACCACGCTCTCCATGCGGGTGTGGGTGCCGAGCTTGCGCATCGCGCTGCGCAGGTAGCTCTTGACCGTCTCCGGCTTCAGGTCGAGCCGCCGGCCGACCTCGGCGTTGCCGCAGCCGACCGCGACCAGGGAGAGCACGTCGAGCTCCCGGGGCGAGAGCGGGTTGGCCGGGACGGGGCCGCCGTCCGGCGAGGTCAGCCGGTCGCAGACGCCCTGCAGCCGCTCGCGCAGGACCGGGTCGGCGACCTCCTGGGCGATCGAGCGCAGCTCGGCGTGCGCCTCGCGCAGCTGCTCCCATTCGGGGCCGGCGGGCCGTTCGCGGGCGGCGCCGGTGATCGCGGCCGTCTCCAGCGCGGCCACCCGCCGCTCCACCTCCGCGCGTACGGCCAGCTCGACGCCGAGCCGGGCGGCGATCTGGTTCATGCCGTCGAGGACGCGGGTGCCGAGCGGCAGCGGCTCGCGGACGCCGCCGTAGAGCAGCCCGTAGACCGTCTCGCCCACCACGACGGGGACGGCCGCGATCGCCCGCAGGCCCTCCGCCGCCACCGGCCTGTCGTATTCGTGGCTGATGCGGGAGTCGGTGACGTAGTCCTCGACGCTGCCCGGCCGGGCGGTGACCAGGACCCGGCCGCCCAGGCCGCTGCCGGTGTGGATGGCGAGCCCGCGCAGCACGTCCGTGCGGACCCCCGTCACCTCGGTGAGCCGCACGGCGCCGCCCGGGGCCGACACCGCCCCGCCGAACAGGACGGGCAGCCCGACGACGTGCCGCATCCGGGTGAGGGCGGCCCGCAGGAGCACGGCGGCCTGCGGGGCCAGGGCACTCGACGGAAGATGTGTCACCGCCATGTCCCCAGCATGGCACGCGGCCGGCGTCCCGCGGCTACCCCTGAACGGGGGTAGCGTGCCGCACCGCCCTGGCGGATGCTTCGGGCATGGGTGACTCACTGCTCTCCTACGCGTCCGGCGTCTCCGCGCTCCCCCTGCTGGGCGAGACGATCGGGGAGAACCTGGAACGCGCCGCGGCCCGGTACGCCGGCCGCGAGGCGCTGGTCGAGATGGCGAGCGGGCGGCGCTGGACGTACGCCGAGTTCGACGCCGCGGTGAACGAGGTGGCGCTCGGCCTGCTGGCCAGGGGCATCGCCAAGGGCGACCGGGTCGGCATCTGGGCCCCCAACTGCGCCGAATGGGTGCTGACGCAGTACGCCACCGCCAAGATCGGCGCGATCCTGGTCAACATCAACCCGGCCTACCGCGCCCACGAGCTGGACTACGTGGTCCGCCAGTCGGGCATGCGGCTGCTGGTCAGCGCCGTCGAGCACAAGACGAGCGACTACCGCGCGATGCTCGCCGAGATCGGCTTCACGCAGGTGGTGTTCATCGGCGAGCCCGGCTGGGACGAGCTGGTCGAGACCGGCCGCCGCGCCGACCCCGCCGCGCTGCGGGCACGGGCGGCCACGCTGTCCTTCGACGACCCGATCAACATCCAGTACACCTCGGGCACGACCGGCTTCCCCAAGGGCGCGACGCTGTCGCACCACAACATCCTCAACAACGGCTACTTCGTCGGCGAGGGCGTCGGCTACACCGAGGACGACCGGGTCTGCCTGCCGGTGCCGCTCTACCACTGCTTCGGCATGGTGATGGGCAACCTGGGCGCGACCTCGCACGGCGCCTGCGTGGTGCTGCCCGCGCCCGGCTTCGACGCCGAAGCCACGCTGCGGGCCGTGGAGGCCGAGCGGTGCACCTCCCTGTACGGCGTGCCGACGATGTTCATCGCCGAGCTGGGCCATCCGCGCTTCGCCGACTTCGACCTGTCGTCGCTGCGCACCGGCATCATGGCGGGCTCGCCGTGCCCCGTCGAGGTGATGAAGCGGGTGATCGGCGAGATGCACATGAGCGAGGTGGCGATCTGCTACGGCATGACCGAGACGTCCCCCGTGTCGACGATGACCCGCCGCGACGACGGGCTGGTACGGCGCACCGAGACGGTCGGTCAGGTGATGCCGCACCTGGAGGTGAAGATCGTGCACCCAGAGACCGGGCTCGCGGTGCCCCGGGGTGAGCCGGGCGAGCTGTGCACCCGCGGCTACTCGGTGATGCTCGGCTACTGGAACGAGCCGGACAAGACGGCCGAGTCGATCGACGAGGCCCGCTGGATGCACACCGGCGACCTGGCCACCATGGACGCCGAGGGCTACGTCAACATCGTCGGCCGGATCAAGGACATGGTCATCCGCGGCGGCGAGAACGTCTATCCGCGCGAGGTCGAGGAGTACCTGTACACGCATCCCGACATCGCAGACGTCCAGGTGATCGGCGTGCCGGACGAGAAGTACGGCGAGGAGCTGATGGCCTGGATCGTCATGCGCCCCGGCACCGAGCCGCTGACCGCCGAGGCGATCAGGGACTTCTGCGCCGGCCGCCTGGCCCACTACAAGGTCCCCCGTTACGTGCACCTGGTCAACGGGTTCCCGATGACGGTCACGGGCAAGATCCGCAAGGTCGAGATGCGCGAGCAGGCCGTCACCCTTCTGGGGCTCCACCCCTGACCTGCTGAACCGGGGGCGGCGGGCGCGCGTATCTCCGCGTGTGCGCTCGAAGCAGACCTCGCTCGCGCCTGGCCCGGCCTGGGACCCCGTGGGAGCATGTGGGGGTCGCGCCCGCCCCGGGCGGCGCGGCCTGGTTCCTGGCCTCCGACAACCTGGCGGGTCGGCTATGAGAGCTTCTGCCCGGACGTACGCCGTGTTCGCGGTCGGCGTGGGCGTCCTGGTGCTGGTCGCGGTGCTGCGCTTCGGCGGCGGCGCCGGCACGGTGGAGGTCTTCGGGCTGCCCACCGCCGGTCCGGTCACCGACTGGGGGCTGCCGCTGGCTCGCCTCGCCCTCGACCTGTGCGCGGTGGCGTGCGTGGGGACGTTGCTGGCGGCGTCCGCGCTGGCCCCGGCCGGCTCGCCGGAGTCGGCGCGGTGCCTGCGCGCGGCGGGCTGGTGGGCGCTGGGGTGGGCGGTCGCCGCCCTGGCCGGTTACGTGTTCACGTTGTCCAGCTTCATCCCGATGCCGGTGCGGTACCTGCTCGCCGAGCCCGGCATGCTCGACTTCGGCACCTCGCTCCCGCAGACGCAGGCGCTCCTGGTGGTGCTGGTCACGACGTTCGCGGTGGCGGTGGCCACGCTCGTGCGCCGGCTGCCCGCCTGGGTGCCGCTGGCCGTGGCGGCGTTCGGGCTGCTGCCGCCCGCCTACGTGGGCCATGCCGCCTCGGCGGCCGACCACGACATCGCCGTGTCCGCGTTGATGGCCCATCTGCTGGGGGTGTCGGTGTGGGTGGGCGGCCTGGCCGCGGTGCTGGTGCACTTCCGGCGCTCGGCCGACCTGCGCGTGGTGCTGCCCCGGTTCAGCACGATCGCGCTGTGCTGCTTCGCCGCCGTCGCCCTCTCCGGCGTGGTCAGCGGCTGGGTGCGGCTCGACCGCCTGTCCGACCTGTGGCTGAGCCGGTACGGCCTGCTGCTGCTGGCCAAGGTCGCCGCCCTGGCGGTGCTGGCCTGGTTCGGCCGGCGGCACCGTCTGCGTACCGTGGCCGGTGTGGCCGACCGGGGGGTGCGGGGCACGTTCGTCCGGCTGGCCGCGGGCGAGGTGATCGTGATGGTGGCGGCGACGGGGCTGGCCGTCGGCCTCTCGCGCACCCCGCCGCCGCCCGGCGCGGGCGGCGGGCACGACCATCCCGTCCTGGAGTACGCGCTCGCGCCCTTCTCGCCCGGCGCCCTGCTCAGCGAGGTGCGGTTCGACCCGCTCGTCCTGCTGCTGCTGGCGTTGCCCGCCGCCGGTTACCTGGCCGGTCTGCGCCGGGTGCCCGGCTGGCCGGTCCTGCGCACGCTCTCCTGGCACGCCGGGCTGTCCCTGGCCGCGGTCGCGCTGTTCGGCGGCGTGGGCGGGTACGCGCGGGCGATGTCGTCGGCCCAGGCCGTGCAGCACGTCGTGCTCGCCGTCGTCGCGCCGCTCCTGCTGTGCGCGGGCGCGCCGCTCACCCTGGCCGCGCGGGCCACCGGCCCCGGCTCCCAGTACGGCCCGATCGGCGACCGCGTCCTCGGTCGCCGTCTCACCCGTCCCGCGCTGGTGACGGCCGCCGTCCCGGTGCTGCTCCTGCTGCTGTACGGCACGCCGTGGCTGCCCTGGTCGCTCGCCGGGTACGCGCCCCACCTGGTCACCATGGCCGTGTCCGCCGGGGTGGGCCTGCTGGTCGCCTGGGCGGTGCTCGACCTCGACCCGCTGCCCAGGCCGTTCCCGTGGGCCGCGCGGGTCCGGTTGCTGGCCGTGGCCGCCGTCGCGTACCTGGGGCTGGGGACGTACCTGCTGGCAGGCCCGGCCGTCGCGGCGGAGTGGTTCGCCCTGGCGGCCCCGCCCGGGGTGCCCGACCCGCTGGCCGACCAGCGCGCGGCCGGGGCGGTGTTCCTGCTGGCGCCGCTGGCCGCCTACGCGTTCCCGGCCGTACGCCTGGCCCTGCGACGGCAGGCCGCCCGCGCGCACCGCCCCCGGTCCGTCCTACACTCATCCCCTATGGGCGATCTCCCGGTCTACGACGTTGTCCTGTTGCCGCCGCACGACGTCAACGCCGAGGCCGTGCGCCTGAGCCGGCGTTGCGCGGAGGCCGCCGCGACCGAGTTCGTCCTGCGCGAGGACGGCCTCTACCCGCACATCTCCCTCTACATGGCCAATTTCACCCCCGACCAGCTGGAAAAGGCCGTCGCGCTGCTGCGCGACCTCAGCGGCCGCACCTCCGCGACGCTCCTGGAAGGCGAGTCCTTCGCCGCCAACGACCAGGGCATGGTCGAGCTGTTCTTCCGGAAGACGGACGCGATCACCCGGCTCCAGGAGGACGTCGTCGCCGCGCTCAACCCGTTGCGCACGGGCCTGCGCCACCGCGACCCGGTCGGCCGCGTGCTGGCCGACCACCGGCTCACCGCGCCGCCCACGGCCCGCGCCAACCTCGACCTCTACGGCTACGACGAGATCGGCGACCTGTTCCGCCCGCACATCACCCTCACCCGGCTCCAGCAGCGGGACCACCCGCTCGACCTGGGCCTCCTCGCCGCGCCGTCGGCCTTCACCGCCACCTACCAGGCCCTCGCGCTGTGCGTGATGGGCGAGCACGGCACCTGCACCGAGATCGTCGAGACCTTCACCCTCGACACCGCCCCCGTCACCCCGACGGCCTGACCGCCCCGGCCGAGGCCAGCCTGCGGGCCAGCTCCCGGCAGCGTTCCGCCAGCTCCGGCGGGTCGAGCACCTCGAAGTCGTGGCCCAGCGCGACCACGTGCATGAGCACGTAGTCGAGGCTGCCCGCGCCGCTGACCAGCTCGCACCGGTCGCTCCCGCGCTCCCGCACGACGGCCGCCGACGCGGGGACCTGCGCGCGTACCGTGGCGGCCGGGGCGTGCAGGAGGAAACGCGCCTGGTGCGGGTAGGCCCGGCTCGCCACGCCCTCCTGCACGTACGCCGCCGCGTCCGGCGCCGGGCGCGGCCGGAACCGGAAGGTGCGCGCGGCCACCGCCGCCATCCGGTCCACCCGGAAGCTGCGCCAGCCGTCCCGGTCGAGGTCGTAGGCGAGCAGGTACCAGCGCCGGTCGGAGGTCACCAGCCGGTACGGCTCCACCCGCCGCCGCCCCACCCGCCCTCCTGACGGGTAGTCGAAGCCGGCCTCGACCTCGTCCCGGCAGGCCCTGGCCAGCGTCATGAGCACCTCGGGATCGACCGGCACGCGCCCGCCGCCGAACGACTCCACCGCCCCGGACAGCGCGCGCACCTCGTACCGGAGCCGGGCGGGCAGCACCGTGTCGAGCTTGGCCAGCGCCCGGATCGCGGCGTCGCCGGCGCCCGCGACCGCGCTGTCCGCCCCGGCGAGCAGCGACACGGCGGTGGCGATGGCCTCCTCGTCGTCGAGCAGCAGCGGCGGCAGGTCCTGGCCGGGCCCGAGCCGGTAGCCGCCGCCGATGCCCTGGCCGGCGTGCACCTGGTAGCCGAGCGCGCGCAGCCGTTCCACGTCACGGCGGACCGTGCGCGACGTGACGCCGAGCCGCCCGGCCAGCTCGGGGCCGGTCCAGACCTGACGTTGCTGCAACAGGCCGAGGAGGGTCAGCACCCGCTCGGTCGTGCCCCGCTCCGCGCCGCCCGTCTCGTCCATGCCGCCACCCTGCCAGAAAGCGGACCGATCCTGTCCGCCGGTGGGGTGATCGTGGTTCCATGGACGCACACACACTCGACTGGAACCGCACGTTGCGCGAGCAGTGGGAGTTCCACTGGAACCACCAGCTCCGGGCCCGGCTCGACGGCCTGACCGACGAGGAGTACTTCTGGTCGCCGGTGCCGGACGCCTGGAGCGTACGGCCGCGCGGCACCTCCACGGCGCCCGTCCAGGCCGGCGCGGGCGGCCACACGATCGACTTCGCCTTCCCCCAGCCGGTGCCGCCGCCCTTCACCACGATCGCCTGGCGGCTCGGCCACGTCATCGTCGGCGTGCTGGCCGTCCGCAACGCGGTGCACTTCGGGGCGCCGCCGGCCTCGTACGAGACCTGGGAGTACGCCGGCGGCGCGGCCGCGGCGCTCGACCAGCTCGACACGGAGGCCGAGCGGTGGCAGGCGGGCGTGCGGGAGCTCGGCGAGGCCGGCCTGCGCGCGCCCATGGGCGACGCGGAGCCCTTCCCGGAGGCCCCCATGGCCGACCTGGTCCTGCACGTCCACCGCGAGCTCATCCAC
Organism: Nonomuraea sp. NPDC001684; assembly: GCF_053596515.1. NCBI lineage: Bacteria > Bacillati > Actinomycetota > Actinomycetes > Streptosporangiales > Streptosporangiaceae > Nonomuraea > Nonomuraea sp. NPDC001684. Next base: position 5,345 of record NZ_JBSFGJ010000182.1, on the reverse strand, counting down.
CACCTGTCGGAGGTCTGCCTGCTGCGCGACCTGCACCTCCACATGAACCGCCCCTGACCGGAGGCGTCGCTTCCTACCCTCTCCCCATGAGCACCGACATCTACGGCTTCATCGAGGCCCGTCACCCGCTCGCCCACGAGGACTGGTACGAAGGCGACCCCTGGACGGCCGCCTCCATCCCGCTCCACCCGCTCTACGACGACCAGGACCACGAGTCGTTCGCCTGCCTGTTCGGCATCCGCGACCGGCTGGGGTGGCCGCCGGTCGCGACCGGCCGCGGCCTGCCGGACGACGTGTCGGGACCGGTCCGCGCCGAGTACGAGGACACCGCCCGCCTCGACCCCGCCGTGCACGGGTGCACCTGGGTCTCCTGGGCGGAGCTGCGCGACCTGGACCTGACGGCACGCCCCGCGGCCGGATCCGTTCCCTTGACCCGTCTCGACCTGCTGGGACCGGAGACCGGATGGGCGGCCGTCTTCGAGGTCATGCGGGCGCCGGCGCGACGGTTCGGGCCCGACGGCGTGCGCCTGGTCGTCTGGTTCGACTGAGCGCCGGCGTCACCCGCGTTCGACAGGGGCCGGTCCCGGCGCAGGCGGTGTTCCAGGGGTGGCGCGCCGTCAGGGGGCGCCGAACCAGGTGGACAGGGCCTCGCGCAGCGCGGGCGCGGCCGTGCCGGCCGGTTCGTCCGGGCCGGCCGCCCAGGCGACGTGCGCGTCCGGACGGATCAGCAGCACGTCGGCCGGGCGCTGGTCGGTCTTGGCCGTGTGCACGTCGACCCGGTCCCGCCACTCGGCGGCGACCTCGCGCAGGTCCGCGCGGTCGGCGAGATCGAGCAGGACGGGCCGCGCGGCGTGCATGAGCTCCGCGACGCCGGTCATGCCCTGCCCGGTGTGCAGGGTGAGATCGGGGGCGAACGCGCCGGCCAGCGGGTGAGGGTGCGAACCGGGCATCGGGTAGCGGATGTCGCTACCGGCCACCATCGCGCCCATGCGGCGCAGCGGCTGCTCGTCCGTCAGCAGCTCCTGGAAGACCTCCCGGAGCGCCTCGGCGGCCGCGTCGTGCCCGCGGCGCAGCGCCACCTGGGCGCGCGTGTGCCGCATGGTGCGCGCGCCCGCCAGCTGACGTTCCTCCTGGTACGTCGCCAGCAACCCGGACGGCGCCCACCCCCGCACCTCGGCGGCCAGCTTCCAGGCCAGGTTGACCGCGTCGAGCATGCCCGCGTTGAGCGCGATCCCGGTCGCCGGGAACAGGTGAGCCGCGTCCCCGGCCAGCAGGATCCGCCCGTCGCGGTACCGTTCGGCCTGCCGCGCCTTGAACGTGAACCGCGACAGCCGCAGCGCCTCCCCCACCCGCAGGTCCACGCCCACCACGCGGCGCAGGCTGTCCTGCAGCTCCGGCACGGTCATCGGGACGTCGTCGTCGTACTCGGTGCTCTCGTCCTCGGTGGTGTAGAGCGAGACGACCCTGGAGTCCGGCGACGAGCCGACGCCGAGCAGGCCGCTCTCGGTCCGGGTGAAACCGGCGCGGATCACGCCGAAGCCGGGCACGTCGAGATCGCCGTTGCCGAGCACGGTCACCTCGTCGGGCAGGGTGACCTGGGCCAGCCGGTTGACCTCGGGATAGACGGTGCCGGGGAAGGCGATGCCGGCCAGCTCCCTGACCCGGCTGCGCGCGCCGTCGCATCCCACCACGTACCGGGCGGTCACCTGGTAGGGGCCGTCCGGTCCGCGTACGTCCAGGGTCACCGCGGTGTCGTCCTGGCTCGCCCCGACCACCTCGTGGCCGCGGCGCAGTTCGACGCCGAGCTCGCCGGCGCGCTCCTCCAGCAGCCGCTCAAGGAGCTGTTGCGGCAGCGGCAGGGCGTGCATCGGCGGGTCGGCCAGCTGGGTGAGATCCAGGTGCACCCCGCCGAACGGGAACCTGGGCGCCGGCATCGGCTCGGTGCAGGCCGCCGCGAACCGGTCCAGCAGGCCGCGGTACCGCAGCAGCTCCAGGATCTGCCCGCCGAGCCCGCCGGCCTTCGGGACGTCCCTGCGCTGCGCCTTCCGCTCCAGCACCAACGGCCGCACCCCGGCCAGCCGCAACTCCGCCGCCAGCATGAGACCGGTCGGCCCGGCCCCCACAATGATCACATCGGCATCCATAACCAGCCATTCCTCCCACAAGCCACCATCCGGCCGCCCACCCTATGCCGCCGCCATCGGGTTGACGTCGCGGCGGTAGACGTCGGGGTCCACGGTCGTCGGGTCGGTGAAGCTGGCCTCGTACCACGCGTTGTTCTCGCGCCTGAACGCCTCCTCCTCGTCCGACAGAAGACCCTGCTCGGCGAGGCTGTTGACCAGCCCGAACACCCCTGGGTACGTCCCGCGGCCGTTCGGCGCGGGACTCTGGAACCTCACGAACACCGGCTCTGCCGTCAACGTGCCTCTCCTCGGTGTGCGGCCCACTGGCTCTCGGTAAAACGAGCGTTGACTGACAGTAAAAACTTGCCTACTGTGAGTGCTCGACATCACAGAACTCATCGAGAAGGTGAAGCTCATGCTCAGACGAGTCGAATCCGACCGGTGGCAGGAAGCGCTCGATGTCAACCCCCTCTACAACGGCCTGGTGCCCGAGGGCGGCGTGCCGCGCTTCAAGATGCCGGCCAGCCCGATGAACCCCAGCGCGGCCCAGGCGCTCATCCGTGACGAGCTCCTTCTCGACGGCAACGCCCGGCTCAACCTTGCCACGTTCTGCACCACCTGGATGGAGCCGCAGGCCCGCGAGCTCATCGCCGAAACCCTCGACCGCAACATCGTCGACCACGACCAGTACCCGCAGACGGCCGACATCGAGGCGCGCTGCGTCAACATGCTCGACCATCTGTGGAACGATCCAAACGGCGTCAGCGTCGGCTGCTCCACGGGCGGCTCCAGCGAGGCGGCCATGCTCGGCGCGCTGGCGATGAAGTTCCAGTGGCGCGAGCGGCGCCGGGCGGCCGGGCTGCCCGTCGACCGGCCCAACCTCGTGATGGGCACCGCCGTCCACACCTGCTGGCCGAAGTTCTGCCAGTACTGGGACGTCGAGCCGCGCTGGATCCCGATCGAGGAGCCGGCCTACACGCTGTCCGCCTCCCGGCTCAGGGAGTTCTGCGACGAGAACACCATCGGCGTCGTCGGCGTGCTCGGCTCCACGCAGTGCGGCAAGTACGACCCGATCGAGCAGATGTCGGCCGAACTCGACCGGCTGGAGGCCGAGCGCGGCCTGAAGATCCCGCTGCACGTCGACGCCGCCGTGGGCGGTTTCATCACCCCGTTCCTGGAGCCCGACCGGGTGTGGGACTTCCGGCTCCCCCGGGTGCAGTCGATCAACACCTCGGGGCACAAGTTCGGCCTGGTGTACCCGGGCGTCGGCTGGATCGTCTGGCAGGAGCCCGACGCGCTGCCCGAAGACCTGGTGCTCTCCTGCGACCTGCTCGGCGGCAACATCGACACCTTCACGCTCAACTTCTCCCGCTCCGGCGCGCCGGTGGTCGCCCAGTACTACAACTTCCTGCGGCTCGGCTTCGACGGCTACCGCGCCGTCCAGCAGACCTGCCGGGACGTGGCGACCTACCTCGGCGACGAGATCGCCAAGCTGCCCGAGCTCTCGCTCATCGCCGACGGCTCGGAACTGCCGGTGCTCGCCGTCCGGACCGCTCCCGGTTTCGACGGCTTCACCGTCTTCGACCTGGCCGAACGGCTGAAGATGCACGGCTGGCAGGCCCCGACGTACTACCTGCCGCCCAACCTGGAGCACATCGCCGTCATCCGCTTCGTCATCCGCAACGGCTTCAGCCAGGACATCGCGGCCAAGCTGCTGGCGAACCTGCGTACCGAGGTCGAGTACCTGCGTGACAACCGGGTTCCGCGGCCGCGGACGTCCGCCGAGCAGCCGGGCGTGCCGACCGGAAGGTAAGTCGGCGGTCCCGCTGAAGGGCGATCCCCAGGTCTGGGGGTCGCCCTTCTCGTCGGTCGTCCGCGAGCTGTCCAGGGCCCGGAGAAATATGACTAAATGTCCGGATCATGAGGACGTCATGAGTGATCGGTGATCGCGTCTCTGGTCGGCGTACGCGCAGGCCAGCAGGCTTGTACCCATGACGGACGTGGTGCGGTTGGACGCCGTGAGCAAGGTGTACGGCAAGGGCCAGGGCGCGGTGGCGGCCCTGCGTGAGGTGTCGGTGGGCATCCCGCAAGGGTCGTTCACCGCGGTGATGGGCCCCTCGGGGTCGGGCAAGAGCACGTTCCTGCACTGCGCGGCCGGCCTGGACGTGCCGTCGTCCGGCTCGGTGCGGCTCGGCGGCACGGAACTGTCGGGCATGGACGAGACCGGCCTGACCGAGCTGCGCAGGCAGCGGATCGGGTTCGTGTTCCAGGCGTTCAACCTGATCCCGGCGCTGGACGTCGTCGAGAACATCACGCTCCCCCTGCGCCTGGCCAAGGCCCGCGTGGACCGCGACTGGCTGGCGGAGATCCTGCGCCGGGTCGGCCTGGAGGGCCGGACCGGGCACCGGCCCGCGCAGCTCTCGGGCGGCCAGCAGCAGCGGGTGGCCATCGCCAGGGCGCTGGCCACCAGGCCGGAGGTGGTGTTCGGCGACGAGCCGACGGGCGCGCTGGACACGATGACCGCCCGCGACGTGCTGAGGCTGCTGCGCGAGGTGGTGGACGGTCTGGGCCAGACGGTGGTGATGGTGACACACGACCCGGTGGCCGCCTCGTACGCCGACACCGTGCTGTTCCTGGCCGACGGCCGGATCGTGGACGCGATGACCGCGCCGACCGCCGACAAGGTGGCCGAGCGCATGACCAGGCTGGGAGCGTGGACGCGATGATCACCTTGGCGTTGAGGACGTTGCGGCACAGGAAGGCCGCGTTCGCCGGCGCGTTCTTCGCGCTGCTGTGCGCCGCCGCCCTGGTGTGCGCGTGCCTGATGTTGCTGGAGACCGGCCTGCGCGGCGGCGTCGCCCCCGAGCGGTACGCCGGCGCCCCCGCGATCGTGGCCGCCGACCAGTACGTGCGCCAGACCGTCGACAAGGGCGACGGCAAGAGCAAGACCAAGGCCAAGCCCCTGACGGAACGCGCCTGGCTGCCCGAGTCGGTCGTGGCGGCGATCCGGGCCGACAAAGTGATCCCCGAGGTGACGTTCCCCTTCGGCGGCTTCACCGGGCACGGCTGGGAGTCGGCCGCGCTCACCCCGTTCACCATCGCGAAGGGACGCGAGCCGAGGTCGGCGGGCGAGGTCGTCGTCGACGCGCGCGCCGGGCTCGACGTGGGCGCCGAGCTGCGCGGACACCGCGTGGTGGGCGTCACCGCGCAGGCGCTGCCGAG
>NZ_JBSFGJ010000181.1:0-17684 GCF_053596515.1 Nonomuraea sp. NPDC001684 | reverse complement strand
GCTTGACCTCTTGCGGGCCAGGCACTCACGGGCTGGTCGGGCTGTGAAGGTGCCCACATTTGGGTGCTTGGCCCGTGAGGTTCAGTGATTGAGCTGCCCGGCATCAAGAACGTGCCATGGGCTTGGGAACCGTGGATCGTGGCTGGGGGCACAGGGTCCTGCGCGGTGGGTTCTTGGTTGGTGGTCATGGCGGACCGAGGCGTGGTGGTCGGGGGCCTTTGAAGCTCAGGTGCCTGTGGGGGGGCCGGTACGGGGCGTCGGCGGGTTGGGTGGGTGAGATCGGGAAGCTGCGGCGTGATTCGGGCTACGGTTTCAGCTTTGAGGTGTGGCTGCGGTTTCCGGTGAGGGCCTAGGAGGGGTCGTGCGGGTGGCTTTTGTGATGGGGACCACGTCGGGTGGGACCGGGCGGCATGTACGGATGCTCGTTGAAGGGCTGGTGCAGCGCGGCCACCAGGCGGCGGTGGTGGGGCCGGGGAGTGTCGAGGAGGCGTTCTCCTTCCGGGCGGCGGGAGCCGCGTTCGCCGAGGTGCCCGTGTCCGACCGGCCGCACCCGCTGAACGACCTGCGCGCGGTGCTCGCGATCCGGCGGCTGACGCGCGACGCCGACGTCGTGCACGCCCATGGCCTGCGAGCGGGGGCGTTGGCGAGCCTGGCACTGAGGGCGTTCAGAGCTCCGGGGAAGCGAAGGGGCGATGGTCGGGAGGGGCCGGCGGTGGTGGTCACCTTGCACAATGCGCTTACCGCCGGCGGTTTCGTGGGATTCGTCTACGGGGTGCTGGAGCGGATCGTGGCGCGGCGGGCCGACCGGGTGCTGGTGGTCTCGCCGGATCTGGCGGAGCGGATGAGCGTGCTGGGAGCTCGGGAGGTGGCGGAGGCGGTGGTGCCCGCGCCTCCGCTCCGGCCCGCCCGGCGCGGGCCGGAGGAGGTGCGGGAGGAACTGGGGGCGGGTGATCGTCCCCTGGTGCTGACGATCGGCCGGCTCGCCCAGCAGAAGGGGCTCGACACCCTGCTGGACGTGGCGGCCGGGCCGTGGGAGTCGCCGGCGCCCCTGTTCGCCGTCGCGGGTGAGGGGCCGTTGCGGGCGGAACTGGAGGACCGGATCCGGTCCCGGAACCTTCCCGTCCTGCTTCTCGGAGACCGGGACGACGTCCCCGACCTGCTGGCGGCCGCGTCCGTCGTGGTCAACTGCAGCCGCTGGGAAGGGCTGCCGCTCAGCCTCAGCGAGGCACTGATGGCGGGCAAGCCGGTGGTGGCCTCGGACGTCGGCGGGATCCCGTGGCTGGTCGGCGACGCAGGGGTGCTGGTGCCGTACGGGGACGCCGAAGGGCTGCGCAGCGCGTTGCGCGAGGTCCTGGACGAGCCGGGGGCCGCGCGGACGCTGGCCGAGGCGGCCGCCCGGCGCGGACGGGAGTTGCCGGACGGTGACGATGCCGTGGAGAGCGTCCTCGGGGTGTACGAGGGGGCAAGATCGAATGGATGATGAGATCAGAGTGTCGGCGTATACTGCGTGGGTTAGGGAGGGGAGTATCCCTTCGCGACAGCCTCGTCATCACGGTGCAGCCCCGCTCCACGGGGCCCCCGGGGCTGCCGGTCCGCGTTGTTCGCGGGCGGGAGAGACCTCCGGCAATGAGTCATGCATGCCGGAGGGTTTGAATCGTGACCGTACCCGTGTGGGCCTGGATCGCCGTCATCGGCGGTCTGCTGGTCGTCCTCGCCTTTGACCTTTGGATCGTCGACCGCGGTGAAGCCCGTGAGTTCTCCATGCGGCAGGCCGGATATTGGGTCACCTTCTATGTCGCCCTGGCCGCGTTGTTCGGTGTGGGGTTGTGGGCCACCTTCGGGGCCGACAAGGCGGGAGAGTTCTTCGCCGGTTACATCACTGAATACAGCTTGAGCGTCGACAACCTGTTCATCTTCTTCATCATCATGAGCAGGTTCGCGGTGCCGCGGCCCTACCAGCACAAGGTGCTGCTCGTCGGCATCGTGCTCGCGCTGGTCATGCGCGGCATCTTCATCGCGCTCGGCGCCGCCGCGCTTGAGCGGTTCAGCTGGCTCTTCTACGTCTTCGGCGCCTTCCTCGTCTACACCGCCGTCAACCTGATCCGGCAGCACCTCAAGGGCGAGGAAGACGAGTTCAACGAGAACATCCTGCTCAGGTGGGTGCGCCGGGCGTTCCCGACCACCGAGGGGTACGTCGGCTCGAAGGTCAGCGTCAAGATCGACGGCCGCCGCATGGTGACCCCCATGCTCATCGTGATGGTCGCCATCGGCACCACCGACCTGCTGTTCGCCCTCGACTCGATTCCGGCCATCTTCGGGCTCACCAAGGACCCCTACGTCGTCTTCACGGCCAACGCGTTTGCCCTGATGGGGCTGCGTCAGCTTTACTTCCTGCTGGGCGGGTTGCTGCAGCGACTCGTCTACATCAGCTATGGTTTGGCGTTCATCCTCGGGTTCATCGGGGTTAAGCTGATAATGGAGGCGTTGCATGCCAGCGGCGTCTCCTGGGCACCCGAAATTCCCATCTGGGTGTCGCTCACGGTCATCGGCTCCACCATGGCGATCACCACGGTTGCGAGCCTGATCAAAGCCCGCATGACGAGCGGCGAAGGCGAGCACACGCACCCGGAGCAGGTCTAGCGGAACGGCTATCGAGGCGCTTTGCTTGTGAAGTTGCGCCGTGTAATAGTTGCGAGTTCCGTAACAGCATGGCAAAGCGCCTAGTCCAGTCACCACCAAAGGTTGTACGTGTCAGACGATTCTGCTAAGTCGAGCCGCGTCCGGCTCGCGCGCGGGGTCTCCCCGTGGCTCCTCCCGACGGCGGCCGCGGCGGCCGCCACCGCGCTGCTGACGCGCCGAGACCGGCGCTGGGCCCTGGCTGCGGCCCCGCTGGGTGCGCTCACGGGCGGCATGCTCTGGTTCTTCCGCGACCCCGAGCGCACTCCTGGCGAGGGGCGCATCCTGTCACCCGCCGACGGCGTGGTGCAGAGCATCGACCCCTGGCCGGACGGCCGCACCCGCGTCGCGATCTTCATGAGCCCCCTGAACGTGCACGTCAATCGTGCCCCTCTTGCGGGAAATGTCACGTCCGTGCAGCATGTCGCAGGTGGGTTCCTGCCGGCGTTCAACAAGGACAGTGACCAGAACGAGCGCGTGGTGTGGCATTTCGAGACCGCGCTGGGCGACATCGAGATGGTGCAGATCGCGGGCGCCGTGGCGCGCCGGATCGTGCCGTACCTGAGCGCCGGGGCGAAGGTGGCGCAGACCGAGCGCATCGGGCTCATCCGGTTCGGCTCGCGGGTCGACATCTACCTTCCCGAAGGCATCTCGCCCGCGGTCACCGTGGGGGAGAAGACGGTTGCGGGGGTGACCAGAATTGACCACGGCTGACGCCGGCAGCTGGCAGGCGGGCGAGGAAGAGCCCCGCGGTCCCGTGGGCAAGGCGTTCCGCCTGTCCGCCGCGGACTCGCTCTCGCTGGGCAACGCGGTCTGCGGGTTCCTCGCCGTCTGCGTCCTGGCCTACTCGGCGATTCAGCAGCTCACGGTCGCCGACGGCAAGTTCACGCCCACGCCGAGCTACTTCGCCACCGCCATCGTCCTGCTGCTCATCGGCGCGACCTGCGACCTGTTCGACGGGCTCGTCGCGCGGCGCTTTCGCGCCTCGGCGATGGGCGCCGAGCTGGACAACCTGGCCGACGTGATCAGCTTCGGGTTCGCGCCCGCGTTCATGGTCGTGATCTGGGGTGTCGGCGCGCCGCCTTCGGTGCCGTTCATCGCGGTGGTCACCGCCGCGGCGGCCGTGCTGGTCGCCGGTGTCGTACGCCTGGCGCGCTTCGCGTGCGTCAAGACCAAGAGCGGCGACTTCATGGGCCTGCCCATCCCCATGGGCGCCATGACCGTGATCTCCATCGTGCTGCTGTTCCAGCCCAGCATCTGGGCGCTGTTCGCGGTGCTCGGCGTGGCCTGGCTGATGGTCAGCCGGATCGAGTACCCCAAGCCGAAGGGACAGCTCGCGGCGGTCGTCCTCGGGTGGATCATGGTGAACGTGGCCTTCCTCACGTTCTGGGTGGCCTGGCCGGAAGGCGGCGACCTGCCGATCAAGATCGGCGCGACCATGCAGATCGCGCTCGTCGCGGCCATCCCGCTGCGCATGTTGTTCTACAAGCGGGAGCTGCGCAAGGAAGCCGAGCGAATCGGCAACTAGGGGATTTTTCATCCATCTTCGGTTTTGATGGATTCATGTCGGCCATGCCGCGCGAGCACACGCGTACGTACTACCTCGGCAAGCTGGCCACCGAGCTGGAGCAGCGCGGGCTGACCGCCACCCTGCGGGCCGACCCGCCCGCGCTGCGGATCAGCGATCCCGACACCGCGCTGCTGGCCGAGACGATCGACTGCGTGCCGCTGCCCGAAGGGTGGTTCTACCGCTGGTCGTGGGGCGAGCTCGTGGGCCTGGCCGACGATCCCGCCCTGGCGGCCGGGCGCATCGTGCGCGTGCTGGCCGCGGGCAGGTGAGCTACCAGCCTCTGGCCTTCCACTCGGGCAGCGAGGGACGTTCGGCGCCGAGCGTCGTGTCCTTGCCGTGGCCGGGGTAGACCCAGGTGTCGTCGGGCAGGCGGTCGAAGATGCGCTCGGTCACGTCGGTGTAGAGCCGCTCGAAACGCTCCGGGTCCCTGCCGGTGTTGCCCACCCCGCCGGGGAACAGGGAGTCGCCGGTGAACAGGTGACGGCCGTCGGGGCCGCCGTCGTAGAGCAGCGCGATCGAGCCCGGGGTGTGGCCGCGCAGGTGGATGACCTCCAGGGTGACCGGGCCGAGGGCGATCGTGTCGCCGTGGTCGACCGTGCGGCCGACCGGGACGGGCAGGGCGGGCGCGTCGAGCGGATGGGCGATCACCTCGGCGCCGGTGACCCTGGCGACCTGTTCGAGGGCCTGCCAGTGGTCGCCGTGCTGGTGGGTGGTGACGATCGCGCCGAGCGGCTGGTCGCCGACGAGCGCCAGCAGCCGGTCGGCGTCGGCCGCGGCGTCGATCAGCAGCTCGTCGCCGGTCTCGGTGGAACGCAGCAGGTAGGCGTTGTTGTCGTGGGGGCCGACCGCCAGCTTGGAGATGGTCAGGGCGGGCAGCTCGCGCACGTCGGCGGGGCCGCCGACCCGGACGTCGCCGGTGTAGGTCATGGATAGTCCTTCGGGGGCGTCGCGGGCAGATCAGCGGGGGCCGGCATCGTCAGCCACGGCGGCGGCTCGGGAAGGAGCGCGCCACCGTCACCAGGCGGCGACGGCTGTCCCGCGGGCACCAGGGTAACGCCCTCGCCCTCCGACCTTCCCGTCAACCAGGCCAGCATGTCGGCCGGTCGGCCCTGGACCGCCGGGCCGTGGCCGAGGTTCTGCCACCTTTGCCCCGGCTCGCCGGTCAGGACGACCTCGCTCACCGTGCTGCGGTCGTACGGCCAGGATCGGCGGAGGTCGTGCAGTTCGCGGCGGACGAACGTCTCCGGCCAGTCGTGGGGGCCGTACCCGGCGCCGAGGTCCACGTGGTGCATGCCCACCTCGCGCAACCGGCGTACCAGGACGTACCAGGCGGGATGCGACGGCGGCCGCATGCCGCGTACGGGCGCCGGCCACGCCTCGGCGGGCAGATCGCGGATCGCGGCGGCCAGCCGCGCGGCGCTGCCGGCCAGGTCGGCCAGGTGGTGCGCGGCCGGACGGGCGGCGGCGGCCTCGATCTCGGCGGTCCTGGCCTCCAGGGAGGGGTACTGCGAGGTCTCGACGCCCGTCCTGGCCCAGGTGAGCAGGCGGAGGTGGGAGCGGGCGTTGCCGGCCAGGTGGGCGAGCACGTGCCCTCTGGTCCAGCCGGGCAGCAGGGACGGGGCCGCGACGTCGGCGTCCGACAGGGACGCGGCCGTGGCCAGCAGCCGTTCGGTCGCGGAGGCGAGTTCGGCCTGTATCGCGGGTAGAACAGTCATGTCCGGATATTTCATCACTTAGGTGTCCAAGGTCGGGTGCGGGCATAAAGCGGCAGGTCAAGTGGTTGACTCTCAAAGGGCTCCTGCCGACGCGGGAGATGGCCGTAACCTGTGAAGGACGGATTTTCGGGGGCCGGGGATCGGCTCGCCGAAAATGTCGGTGCCCCCGTCTACCATCCCCCGTGGACCTATCCGCCTTTCGACCTCCGGGATCGCCGTGGCAGACCGCCTGATCGTGCGTGGTGCACGAGAACACAACCTCAAGGACGTCTCGCTTGACCTGCCGCGAGACTCGCTGATCGTCTTCACCGGCCTCTCCGGCTCCGGCAAGTCGAGCCTGGCCTTCGACACGATCTTCGCTGAGGGCCAGCGGCGCTACGTCGAGTCCTTGTCGGCCTACGCCCGCCAGTTCCTCGGCCAGATGGACAAACCCGACGTCGACTTCATCGAGGGCCTGTCGCCCGCGGTGTCCATCGACCAGAAGGCCACCAGCAAGAACCCCCGCTCCACCGTCGGCACCATCACCGAGGTCTACGACTACCTGCGCCTGCTGTGGGCGCGCATCGGCAAGCCCCACTGCCCGGCCTGCGGCCGTCCGATCGCCCGGCAGATGCCGCAGCAGATCGTCGACCGCGTGATGGACCTGGAGGAGGGCACCCGGTTCCAGGTGCTCGCCCCCGTCATCCGCGGCCGCAAGGGCGAATACGCCGAGCTGTTCCGCGAGCTGCAGACCAAGGGCTTCGCGCGGGCCAGGGTCGACGGCACGGTCGTGCGGCTGGAGGAGCCGCCGACGCTGAAGAAGTACGAGAAGCACGACATCGAGGTCATCGTCGACCGCCTGTCGGTCAAGGAGTCCTCGCGCCGCCGGCTCACCGACTCCGTCGAGACCGCGCTGCAGCTGTCCGGCGGCACGATCACGCTGGAGTTCGTCGACCTGCCGGAAGACGACCCGGGCCGTGAGCGCTTCTACTCCGAGCACCTCTACTGCCCCTACGACGACCTGTCGTTCGAGGAGCTGGAGCCGCGCTCGTTCTCCTTCAACTCGCCCTTCGGCGCCTGCCCCGAGTGCACCGGCCTCGGCACCAAGATGGAGGTCGACCCCGACCTGGTGGTGCCCGACCCCGAGCGCACGCTCGGCGACGGCGCGCTGCACCCGTGGTCGGGCGGCCACACCAGCGAATACTTCGTCCGGCTGATCGAGGCGCTAGGCCACACGGTCGGGTTCACCCTCGACACGCCGTGGGAGCGGCTGCCCAAGAAGGCCCAGAAGTCGCTGCTGTACGGCCACGACGAGCAGGTGCACGTCCGCTACAGCAACCGCTACGGCCGCCAGCGCTCCTACTACACCACCTTCGACGGCGTCATCCCCTGGGTGCAGCGCCGGCACGCCGAGGCCGAGAGCGACGCCACGCGCGAGCGCTTCGAGGGCTACATGCGCGAGATCCCGTGCCCGGCCTGCAAGGGCGCCCGGCTCAAGCCGGTCACCCTCGCCGTCACGGTCGACGACCGGTCGATCGCCGAGGTCGCGGCCATGTCGATCGGCGAGTGCGCCAAGTTCCTGGCCGAGCTCAAGCTGTCCGACCGTGACATGCACATCGCCGAGCGGGTGGTCAAGGAGATCAACGCCCGCATGGGCTTCCTGCTCGACGTCGGCCTCGACTACCTGACCATGGACCGCGCCGCCGCCACCCTCGCCGGTGGCGAGGCCCAGCGCATCCGGCTGGCCACGCAGATCGGCTCCGGGCTGGTCGGCGTCCTCTACGTGCTGGACGAGCCGTCCATCGGCCTGCACCAGCGTGACAACATGCGCCTGCTCGACACGCTGATCAGGCTGCGCGACATGGGCAACACGCTGATCGTCGTCGAGCACGACGAGGACACCATCGCCGCCGCCGACTGGGTGGTCGACATCGGTCCCGGCGCCGGCGAGCACGGCGGCCAGGTCGTGGTGTCCGGCACCGTCCAGGAGCTCCTCGCCAGCGAGGAGTCCATGACCGGCCAGTACCTGTCGGGGCGCCGGAGCATCCCGATCCCGGCCAAGCGTCGCAAGCGCGACAAGAAGCGGCAGATCACGGTCAAGGGCGCGCGCGAGCACAACCTCAAGGGCGTCGACATCGAGTTCCCGCTGGGCGTGTTCACGGCGGTGACCGGCGTGTCCGGGTCGGGCAAGTCGACGCTCGTCAACGACATCCTCTACAACGCGCTGGCCAAGGAGCTCAACGGCGCCCGCACGGTGCCGGGGCGGCACTCCCGCATCAACGGCATGGACCAGGTGGACAAGGTCGTGCACGTCGACCAGTCGCCGATCGGCCGTACGCCGCGCTCCAACCCGGCCACGTACACCGGGGTCTTCGACCACGTGCGCAAGCTGTTCGCCCAGACGGCCGAGGCCAAGGTGCGCGGCTACCAGCCCGGGCGGTTCAGCTTCAACGTCAAGGGCGGGCGCTGCGAGGCGTGCGCGGGCGACGGCACGATCAAGATCGAGATGAACTTCCTGCCGGACGTCTACGTCCCCTGTGAGGTCTGCCACGGCGCCCGGTACAACCGGGAGACGCTGGAGGTCCACTACAAGGGCAAGACGATCGCCGAGGTGCTCGACATGCCGATCGAGGAGGCGCTGGCCTTCTTCGACGCGATCCCGGCGATCAAGCGGCACCTGCAGACGCTCAACGACGTCGGCCTGGGCTACGTGCGGCTCGGGCAGCCGGCGACCACGTTGTCCGGCGGCGAGGCGCAGCGCGTCAAGCTCGCCTCCGAGCTGCAGCGCCGCCAGACCGGCCGGACGATCTACGTGCTCGACGAGCCCACCACCGGCCTGCACTTCGAGGACATCCGCCGGCTGCTCGGCGTGCTCGGGCGGCTGGTCGACGGCGGGAACACGGTGATCGTCATCGAGCACAACCTCGACGTCATCAAGACCGCCGACTGGATCATCGACATGGGCCCCGAAGGCGGGTCCCGCGGCGGCACGCTCGTGGCCGCGGGCACGCCCGAAGAGGTGGCGCTGGTCAACGAGAGCCACACCGGCCGCTTCCTGCGGAAGATCCTGTCGCTCTGAGTCAAGGGCCGGCTCGGGTGCGGCTGTGTCTCGCTGTGAGGCTGGTGGTGGCTCGGTGCGGCTGGGGCTCACCTGGGTCAGGTGGTGGCCGGGGTTTCGCCGGGAGTCAGGGCGGTGGCGCGGGCGCGGCGGCGGCGCTTGGCGGCGTCGCCGCGCTCCAGCCACCACTCGGCGAACAGCAGCGGCAGCACCCAGCCCAGCCAGGCGCTCAGCGCGCCGACCGTGGCGGCCAGCAGCGCCTGGTCGCCGTGGAAGGTGGTGTCGAGCTGCGGTGACAGCGTGATGACGAACACCGCGCCCCACAGGCGGTTGGTGATGATCGACATCGTCAGGGCGAAGCTGCGGATCATCCACCTGCGATGATCGACGAACCTGCGCTGCCTGGCCATCCGCCAGCCGGCCAGGGTGCAGCCCAGCCAGAGCAGCGCCAGCACCACCCCGCTGGCCCTGGTCACCGGGCCGAAGGGCGTGGCCAGGCTGACCACCAGTCCCAGCAGGCCGCCGGGCAGGCAGCCGCCGAAGACGTACACCCGGCCGATCATGCGGTGGGCCCGCGGGTGGCGGGCGCGGAACCACGGCCAGACCTGCAGGCAGCACGAGATCATCGCGATCGAGCCGAAGATCACGTGCAGGGAGAGCACCGCGAAGTGCGGCGGGAAGAAGTCGGGCGCGGGCACCCGCGACCGGCTCGGGTCCAGCGACAGGTAGGGCGGCAGCGAGAAGGCGACGAACGCGATCGCCACCACCACGAGCGGAGCCACCCACGGACGCCGCCACCAGCGCGGCCCGGACGTCGTGGGCTTGGGAGTCTCGGTCAGTGTCATGAGCGACACGCTCGCGCCCGGCGCTGACCGCGGGCGTACCGTCCGCTGACCGTGCGCCGACCGTGCGGCCGACCGCTCTTTGTCGCGACGGTGACCGTATCGGTCACCCGATGGGCGGACCGAGGGGTGGGGCCAATAAAGTTGAAGCACGGGTAACGGCTTGACCTGCTGGGGGTCGGCGGAGACGCGAAGGGTCGGCTAATTCATGACGGTGACGAATCAGGGCGAAGCCATGCCCGAAAACGGTGGCGGCATCGGGCGGCGCGAGATGCTCGGCGTGGCGGGGGTGGCCGCGTGCGGGCTGGCGCTGGCCGGGTGCGGGGCGGGGGACGCCAAGGCGCAACCCGTGTCGGGGATCAAGGGCAAGGTGCTCGCCAAGACGGCGGACGTGCCCGTCGGCGGCGGCACGATCGTGCAGGAGTGGCGGATCGTGATCACGCAGCCCACGAAGGGCGTCTACAAGGCGTTCAGCGCGGTCTGCACGCACAAGGGATGCACGGTGGGCACGCCTAAGGACAACGTCATCACGTGTGCGTGCCACGGCAGCGAGTTCGCCGCCGACAGCGGCCAGGCCACCAAGGGGCCCGCGACCGCGCCGCTGACGGTCTACCAGGTCAAGGTGGAGGGCGACGGCATCGTCGTGGTCTGAGGACGTGGTCTGAGGCCGGGGTCTGAGGCCGGGGGCTGAGGCCGTAGCTCAGGACACGGTCTGAGGGGGCGGGCTGAGGGCGGCGCTCGGGGGCGGGCCGGGGAAGGCTTGTTCTGGGTAATTGTGCGTGGTTTCCGGGATTGGGGGCGTGCAGGCTGAACCGGTGCGGGGGCGCCGGCCGTACCTGCATGTGAGACCGAGACCTGGGAGGACGCACCATGACAGAAACGACGCGCCGGACGGTCATGCTCGGCGCCGGAGGTGCCGGGCTCGCGGCGGTTCTGACGGCGTGCGCGAGCTACGGTTCGCCGACGACGGCGGCGAACGAGGCGCCGGCCACCGAGGAGACGGCCGCCGGGGAGCCGTCGTCGGAGCCCAAGAAGAAGGTGAAGAAGAAGGCCAAGGCGCTGGCCGACACCGGCGACATCCAGGTCGGCGGCGGCGCGGTCTTCAAGGACCAGAAGGTCGTGGTGACGCAGCCGACCGAGGGGGAGTTCAAGGCGTTCACGGCGATCTGCACCCATGCGGGATGCACGGTGGCCAGCGTCTCGAACGGCACCATCAACTGCCCCTGCCACGGCAGCAAGTTCAAGATCGAGGACGGCTCTGTGGCCGACGGCCCCGCCGGCGCGCCGCTCGCCGAGAAGAAGATCACCGTGGACGGCGACAAGATCAGACTCGCCTAATCCCCGTCTCATGAATTTCTCACCTGCCTCCGGTTGGGTGGAACGCATGGGAGATGACCTTCGAAGCCGTCGGGCAGTGATAGCGGGCGTGGGCGCGGGCGGGCTGGCCCTGGCGATCAGCGCCTGCGGCGGAAGCACCGAGACCCCGGCGGCCACCGCCCCCGACGCGGGCGGCCAGTCGAGCGCGGCGCAGCCGGGCGCATCGCAGTCCAGCGCCCCGCAGTCGAGTGCCCCGCAGGCCGGCGGCGCGCTGGCCAAGACCGCCGACATCCCCGTCGGCGGCACCACGATCTTCAAGGACCAGAAGATCGTGGTGACGCAGCCGACGGCCGGCGAGTTCAAGGCCTTCAGCGCGATCTGCACGCACAAGGGCTGCCCCGTGGGCAGCGTCGCGGACGGCGCGATCGTGTGCCCGTGCCACGGCAGCAAGTTCAACATCGCCGACGGCTCGGTCACCAACGGCCCGGCCGACAAGCCGCTGGCCGCCCAGCAGATCAAGGTGGAGGGCGACCAGATCACCCTGGCCTGACCGCCGGCGTGATCCATGGCTTGACCCGAGAACGCGGTGAGCCCCGTCGTGCCGTCCGAAGGCTCGGCGGGTCACCTTGTCGGTGGCGCCTACTAGTCTTTGACCGTGGCGAGAGCAGCGGGCAGCCCCTTGAGTTTCCGGCCCAGACCAGGTTCGATCCCCGAGTCGCCGGGGGTCTACCGGTTCAGGGACGCGCACGGCCGGGTGATCTACGTCGGCAAGGCCAAGAGCCTGCGGCAGCGGCTCAACTCCTACTTCGCCGACTTCTCCGCGCTGCACCCGCGCACCCAGTCGATGCTCACCACGGCCGCCGACGTCGACTGGACCGTCGTCGGCACCGAGGTCGAGGCGCTGCAGCTCGAATACTCCTGGATCAAGGAGTTCGACCCGCGCTTCAACGTCAAGTACCGCGACGACAAGTCCTACCCCTACCTCGCGGTGACGATGGGGGAGGATTTCCCGCGCGTCCAGGTCATGCGGGGCGCCAAGCGCAAGGGCACCCGCTACTTCGGCCCCTACTCGCACGCCTGGGCCATCCGCGAGACCGTCGACCTGCTGCTGCGCGTCTTCCCGGTGCGCACGTGCAGCGCCGGGGTGTTCAAGCGGGCCGGGCAGATCGGCCGTCCGTGCCTGCTGGGCTACATCGACAAGTGCTCGGCGCCGTGCGTGGGCCGGGTGACCCCGCAGGAGCACCGCGAGCTGGCCGAAGACTTCTGCGACTTCATGGCGGGCAACACCACCCGCTTCATCAAGCGCCTTGAGAAGGACATGCGCGAGGCCGCCGCCGAGCAGGAGTACGAGCGGGCGGCCCGGCTGCGCGACGACATCCAGGCGCTGCAGCGCGCGCTGGAGAAGCAGGCCGTGGTGCTCGGCGAGGCCACCGACGCCGACGTGATCGCGCTGGCCGAGGATCCGCTGGAGGCCGCCGTCCAGGTGTTCTACGTGCGCGGGGGCCGCATCCGCGGTCAGCGGGGCTGGGTGGTCGACAAGGTCGAGGAGACCTCGCCCGGTGAGCTGGTCGAGCAGTTCCTGCTGCAGATGTACGGCGAGGCCGGCCCCGAGTCGATGCCGCGCGAGGTGCTCGTGCCCGCGCTGCCGCCCGACGCCGAGGCGGTCGCCGAGCTGCTGACCGAGCAGCGCAGGGCCCGGGTCGAGGTGCGCGTCCCGCAGCGCGGCGACAAGAAGGCGCTGATGGAGACCGTCGAGCGCAACGCCAAGGAGTCGCTGGCCCAGCACAAGATCCGCCGCGCCGGCGACCTGACCACGCGCAGCAAGGCGTTGCAGGAGATCGCCGACGCGCTCGACCTCGACCAGGCGCCGCTGCGCGTCGAGTGCTACGACGTCTCCCATCTGCAGGGCGAGAACGTCGTGGCGTCCATGGTGGTCTTCGAGGACGGTCTGGCGCGCAAGAGCGAGTACCGGCGCTTCGCGATCAAGACCAAGGAGGGCGACGTCGCCTCGATCCACGAGGTGATCATGCGGCGGTTCCGGCGTTACCTGGAGGAACGTTCGGCCACCGGCGAGCTGGCCGCCGAGGACGACGACGGCCACGGGCCCATCGACCCCGAGACCGGCAAACCGCGCAAGTTCGCCTACCCGCCCAACCTGGTCGTCGTCGACGGCGCGGGCCCCCAGGCGGCCGCCGCGCAGCGGGCGCTCGACGAGCTCGGCATCGACGACGTCGCGGTGTGCGGCCTGGCCAAGCGGCTGGAGGAGGTGTGGTTGCCCGGCGACGACCAGCCAGTGATCATGCCTCGTTCAAGTGAGGGTCTCTACCTGCTGCAACGCGTCCGCGACGAAGCACACAGGTTCGCCATCACCTACCATCGTTCCAAGAGGTCCAAGTCAGTGAAGGAGAGCGCGCTCGACGGCGTGCCCGGCCTCGGGCCGGCGCGCAGGCAGGCGTTGCTCAAGCACTTCGGCTCCGTCAAGAAGCTACGCGAGGCCAGCGCGACCGAGATCTGCGAGGTTCCCGGCATCGGGCCGGCCCTCGCCGAGGTCATCGTGTCGACGCTGAAGGGAGATACATCGTGAACACCCGCGAGGGAGCGCAGGGTGTCGGCGAACGGAGTGAGGCCATGAGCACCGAGCCGGCGTTCGTCATCGTCACCGGCATGTCCGGGGCGGGGCGCAGCACGGCCGCCAAGGCGCTGGAAGACCTGGGCTGGTTCGTCATCGACAACCTGCCGCCGGGGCTGCTGTTCGCGATGGCGGAGGAGGCGGGCAAGGTCAAGCTGGCCGCCGACAAGGTGGCCGCGGTCGTCGACGTGCGCAGCCTGGCCTTCACCACCGACCTCAACGCGGCCATCGAGGAGCTGGAGGGCCGCGGCGTGCGCGTGCGGGTCGTCTTCCTCGAGGCCAGCGACGAGGAGCTGGTGCGCAGGTTCGAGAACGTCCGCCGGCCCCACCCGCTGCAGGGCGAGGGCCGCCTGGTCGACGGCATCACCCGCGAGCGCGGCATCCTGCGCGAGGTGCGGGCCAACGCCGACCTGGTGATCGACACCTCGTCCCACAACGTGCACGACCTGCGCAACAAGATCGTCGCCTACTTCGGCGGCGATGACCGTCCGGGGCTGCGGCTCAACGTCGTCTCGTTCGGGTTCAAGTACGGCCTGCCGGTCGACGCCGACCTCGTCGTCGACTGCCGTTTCCTGCCCAACCCCCACTGGGTGCCCGAGCTGCGGCCGATGAACGGCCTCGACGCGCCGGTCAGCGACTACGTGCTCGGCCAGCCGGGCGCCAAGGAGTTCCTCGACGCCTACGAGGAGGTCCTGCAGGTCGTCGCCACCGGCTACGCCCGCGAGGGCAAGAGCTACGCGACCCTGGCCGTGGGCTGCACGGGCGGCAAGCACCGCAGCGTGGCCATGGCCGAGCAGGTCGCCGCCCGCCTGCGTGACCGCGGCATGGAGGTCCAGGTCAGTCACCGGGATGTGGGGCGGGAGTGACCCATGAACGTATGGAGGCGGGGCTGCCGCATCCGCTGAACGGCCCCCGCGTGGTGGCCCTCGGCGGCGGCCACGGGCTCTACGCCTCGCTGTCGGCCTTACGGGTCGTGACCGACCGGCTGACCGCGGTGGTGACCGTGGCCGACGACGGCGGCTCCAGCGGCCGGCTGCGCCGCGAGCTCGGCGTGCTGCCGCCCGGCGACCTGCGCATGGCGCTGGCCGCGCTGTGCGGCGACGACGAGTGGGGCATCACCTGGAGCGAGGTCGTCCAGCACCGCTTCCGCAGCGAGGGCGAGCTGCACGGGCACGCCGTCGGCAACCTGCTGATCGTGGCGCTGTGGGAGCTGCTCGGCGACTCGGTGGCCGGCCTCGACTGGGTGGGCCGGCTGCTCGGCGCGCACGGCAGGGTGCTGCCGATGGCCTCGGTGCCGCTCGACATCGTGGCCGAGGTCGAGCTCGACGGCGTCACCTCGACCGTGCGCGGCCAGGTCGCCTGCGCGCTCACGCCGGGCCGGGTGCAGGCCATCTCCCTGGTGCCGGAAGACCCGCCGGCGCGTCCCGAGGCGGTCGCCGCGGTGCACGAGGCCGACTGGCTGGTGTTCGGGCCGGGCTCGTGGTTCACCAGCGTGCTGCCGCACCTGAAGGTGCCCGAGCTGGCCCGCGCGCTGCACGACAGCAAGGCCAAGCGGCTCGTCACCCTCAACCTGGCCCCCCAGCCGGGCGAGACCGACGACTTCTCCCCCCAGCAGCACCTGGAGGTGCTCCGCCAGCACGCCCCCGACCTGGCCTTCGACGTCGTGCTGGCCGACACGGGCGTGGTCGACGACCTCGACGCCCTGGACAAGGCCGCGGCGGCGCTCGGCGCCCGGCTCGTCCTGGCCGACGTGGCTGCCGCCGACGGCTCGCCCCGGCATGACCCACGACGTCTTGCCTCCGTCCTGGACGAGATTTTCCTCCAGAAGCGTTGATCCTGGTCGGCGTGGCGCGAAGGTGCGAGAGACTGGCGGGAGCCGGTCTGAATGGGGGAAGGACTAACGCTTATGGCGATGACAGGTGTGGTGAAGGACGAACTGAGCCGCCTGCCGGTGCTGAAACCGTGCTGCCGCAAGGCGGAGGTGTCCACGCTGCTGCGGTTCGCCAGCGGCCTGCACCTGGTGGGCGGCCGCATCGTGATCGAGGCCGAGCTCGACACCAACGCCACCGCGCGGCGGCTGATCAAGGACATCGGCGAGGTGTTCGGCCACAAGGCCGAGGTGCTCGTGCTCGCGCCGGCCGGGCTGCGCAAGGGCTCGCGCTACGTGGTGCGCGTCTACCGCGACGGTGAGGCGCTGGCCCGCCAGACGGGCCTGATCGACAACCACGGGCGCCCGGTGCGCGGCCTGCCCCGGCAGGTCGTGGCCGGTGCGGCCTGCGACGCCGAGGCGGCCTGGCGGGGCGCCTTCCTGGCGCACGGCTCGCTGACCGAGCCGGGGCGTTCGATGTCCCTGGAGGTCACCTGCCCGGGGCCGGAGGCCGCGCTCGCGCTGGTCGGCTCGGCCCGGCGGCTGAAGATCCACGCCAAGGCCCGGGAGGTGCGCGGCGTCGACCGCGTCGTGGTCCGCGACGGCGACGCGATCAGCGCGCTGCTCACCCGCCTCGGCGCGCACGACAGCGTGCTGGCCTGGGAGGAGCGCCGGATGCGCCGCGAGGTGCGGGCCACCGCCAACCGGCTGGCCAACTTCGACGACGCCAACCTGCGGCGTTCGGCGCGGGCGGCCGTCGCGGCGGGCGCGCGGGTGCAGCGCGCGCTGGAGATCCTCGGCGAGGAGGCGCCGGACCACCTGGTGGTGGCCGGGCGGCTGCGGGTGGAGCACAAGCAGGCGTCGCTGGAGGAACTGGGCCAGATCGCCGACCCGCCGCTGACCAAGGACGCCATCGCCGGGCGCATCAGGCGGCTGCTGGCGATGGCCGACAAGCGCGCCTCCGACCTGGGCATCCCCAACACCGAGGCCAACCTCACCGTCGACATGCTGGCGCCGTAGCGGGCTCGCCGCCGTGCGGGCGGCCGCGGCGCCGTCCGGGAGACCCCCATCCCGTACGGCTCCGCGCGGTGGCCCGCACGCGCCGACGTCCCTGCACGCCCGTCATGGCCGGTCGTGAGGGCTCACGGGCCGCTCGCCGTGACGAAGCGCGCTGTGGGCCGCCCGGCGGCTGCTGAGCGGGCGTCCGTCAGTCCCTGGCGGGCTTGCGCGGCGTGAACAGGTCCGCGGGCGCGGCCTGCTGCCCGGGCGACTGCGCGAGCACCTGTGCGGACGACTGTGCAGGCGACTGGGCGGGCGGTTGCGCGGGCTCGAAGGGCGCCCGGTACTCCTGCCCGGCCTCCTCCGCCGCCTCCTGGGCGGCCAGGGCGGCCCGGTCGGCGCGGCGCACGCGGAAGACGCGCAGCGTGACCAGCAGGAGCGCGGCCACGGCGGCGACGGCGATGTACAGCCACATCTGCCACGTCTGCGCGAGCGGCTCGCGGTAGACCGCCAGGGCGCGGGGAAGCCCCTCGCCGGCGTTGGCCACCGTGATGTCGCCGAGCTGCGGGGAGAAGGGCGTACCGGTCGCGGAGGTGTGCCGCGCGGCGCCGAGGATGATGGACACGCCCGAGATCTGGCCGCCGGCGACGGCCGCCGCCGCGTACAGGGCGGCCACCACCGGCAGCGCCCGGTTGCGCGGGCGGGCCGCGCCCACCGCCAGGGCGACCAGCAGCGCGATCAGGAGCGACAGCGTCACCGACAGGGCGTGGCCGTTGCCCAGCGTGGCCACGGCCTTCGGCAGCCGGTCCTGGAACAGCACCGCGAGCCCCAGGGCCGCCGCGCAGACCAGCGCGGCGACCAGCCCCGCGATCAGTCCAGGAAGCAGGCCGGACCGCTTATGTGACATCTCAGCCCCCAGAGAATGCACGAATTTACTCCGACGAGTCGGGCACTTTACTCGAAGCTCGCAAATTGCGCCCCCTGAACGGGGATACGCAGGGCGGTACCTGCAGTGGTCTAAACCAATTTGGG
>NZ_JBSFGJ010000180.1:0-17704 GCF_053596515.1 Nonomuraea sp. NPDC001684 | reverse complement strand
GTAGGCCAGGTCGAACAGCGGCCGTCCGTCCAGGCAGAGCAGGTCGAAGGGCATGTACGTGACGGGGTAGAGCTCCAGCACGGCCGGTTCCGGGTCGGTCAGGTGCATGCGGTGCTGGAGCCGGACGAAACTGGGCCTGCCGCGCCGGTCCAGTGCCACGACCTCGCCGTCGAGCACGGCGTTCTTGACCCCGAACCCCGAGATTTCGGGGTATCGCCGGGTGTACTCCACGCCGTGCCGTCCCGTCACCCTCAGGACGCCGTCGAGGTGCACGAGCGCGCGGATGCCGTCCCACTTGACCTCCAGGCCGTACCGGTCGCGATCGGAGGGTAGTTCCCCAGGTACGGCCAGCATTGGTTCAATCGGGTATGGCATTGGTTGCCCCATGACGGGTATGTGCCCATATGGTGAGCCCGCTACTGCTGAGGAGTGCCCATGCGCAGCATCTGGAAAGGTGCGATCTCCTTCGGGCTGGTCACCATCCCCGTGAAGCTCTACTCGGCGACCGAGCAGAAAGACGTCAGCTTCCACCAGGTCCACCGGGACGACGGCGGCAGGATCCGCTACAAGCGCGTGTGCACGGTCGACGGCGAGGAGGTCCCGTACGCGGACATCGCCAAGGGGTACGAACTGGCCACGGGCGAGATGGTGGTGCTCACCGACGAGGACTTCGAGGACCTGCCGCTGAGCACGTCGCGCAGGATCGACGTCCTGCAGTTCACCCCGGCTGCGCAGATCGACCCCATCTACTTCGCCAAGTCGTACTACCTGGAGCCCGACGCGCAGGGCGCGAAGCCGTACGTGCTGTTGCGTGACGCCCTGGAGAGCTCGGGACAGGTGGCCGTGGTCAAGGTGGCGCTGCGGCAGCGGGAGTCGCTGGCCACCCTGCGCGTACGGGACGGGGTGTTCGTCCTGGAGACCATGTTGTGGCCGGACGAGATCCGCGCCCCCGACTTCGAGTTCCTGGAGGAGGACATCGAGGTCCGGGCGCAGGAGCTCAAGATGGCCGAGTCGCTGATCACCACCATGGAGTCGGACTTCGACCCGAGCGAGTACCACGACACGTACCGCGAGGCGTTGCAGCAGGTGATCGAGGCGAAGGTGGCGGGCAAGGAGGTCGTCGCGGCGCCGGAGGAGGAAGAGGCCGGGCCGGCGGTGGACCTCATGGCCGCCCTGCGCGCCAGCGTCGAGGCCGCGAAACGGGAGCGGACCGGGGAACCGGCCAAACCGAAGAAGGCGGCGGGCGGCGGCAAGTCCGCCAAGGCGTCTAAGGGGGCGGAGGAGGCCGAAGAGGAGGCCAAGGAGGAGGAGGAGAAGGCCCCGCCGAAGCGCAAGGCCCGCAAGTCCGCCTGAGCCCTTCCGCCACGGCGGTCCGTACGACGACGTCTCCAGGACGTTCGAACCGGAACACCGAAGACCTGGTGCCCGCCGACCCGCGTGCCTGTCTCTCCGCTGGTCCGGCGACAGTACGCCCTGTAGCGCGGTCGCAAACCGCCGGCGAGGGCCGGACCGCCTTTGCGGCGCCAGGAGTCGGAGACCGGGTCGCCCACGGCGGTCAGGCTGGTGATCAGCAGGCCGCTCCAAGACGGCGTGCCCGGAGAAGTGCCGGCTGGTGAGGCTGTCCAGCGGGGCGCCGACGATCATCCCCGCGCTCAAGCCCCGGGCGACGCCTTTCTGCCTGCGAGCGCTGTGCGGACGCAAAGGACAAGGCCATCGCCCTGGCGACAGACCGGCCGGCGTAGACGGGCGGCTGAGACGAGCTTCTGAGGCGATATGGATCGCCATGGCGAAGTAGCGCACCACCCACGGCTCCTGTGACGAACCGCATGGCCGGAAGGGCTGGGGGCGGCACTGAGGTGTCTACGGGGGCGGCGAAGGCAACCGTTGCGGTGGTGGAGAGGGTGACGAGCCACCGATCCCGGCCCGGATGATCCCGTTGCGAGGCTTGGCCGCTTCCCGATCCAGGAGACCGACCAGGCCGCGTACAACACCTGGCGGACCAACCAGGCGCACTGGCGTGCGGCGATCACCGCGCGGGAGCTGGCGAGGCGGTTGGCCGGGTGAGACGACCAACGTCAGGTCCGCGCACGACAACCGGCCGGAGCAGGGGTTGGGCGAGTGGCAGTCGCGCGTCCGACGGGCGGGGCGGGGGGTTGGGCGAGTGATGGCCGCGCGTCCGACCGGGCGGAGCAGCAGGCTGGGCGAGTGGTGGTCGCGCGTCCGATCAGGCGGGGCGGGGGTTGGGCGAGTGATGGCCGTGTGGCCGCGTCCGGGCGGGCGGGGGGCCGGGCAGGTCGTGTTCATGGCGGTGGATGCCCTTTCCTCGGGGCGACGTGCCTGCGTGGCTGGACGTAGGCGCCTGCATGCGTGGGCCGCCGGACGGGCTCAGCGTCGCGGGGCAGGGGGCGCGCTGCCTGTTCGGCCCGAGGGCGGCACAGAAGATGTGGCCCTCGCGGTGTGCCGGAGCGGCCGTCCGCGTTCCGGCTCACATAACGGCCATTAGCCATAAAGCGGACATTATCTTCAAATCGCAATAAGCCGTACCAATTGCCCCGGGTAAATCGGTCGATCACCGACACTTGATGCCGGTCGAGGGGTGATGCTCGGGTTTCCGGGCCCGCCCATCCGTGTCGGACGCCCCGCCCGGCGATCATGATAGATTCGGACATATCATGGCATATCAGTCAATAAATGTTTAATGCAAGCAATAAGGCTGTTAATGCATAGCAAAAAGGCGGCGGTTCTGTGTTGCCATGCCCGCGTCCAGGAAATGACATTTCACGGATGGCTCATCACAGGTCGTCCAAGGGCAGTTCCCTGGCAACCGGGGAGCGTTGAGAACGGGGCAACCAATCCTTTAGGGGGAAACGCAATGCCCAAGCTCAAGAGTATTCTCGCAGGCCTCGCCGTCAGCACGGCCATGGGCGGCGGTGTCGTAGCGCTCGGTGCGGCGACCACCGCGACCAGCGCCGACGCCGCCACCAGCGCCGGTGTCGTCACGTCCACCAGCTTCCAGGCCGGCTGCTTCCGCAGGTCCCGGTGCGGTGGCTGGGGATGGGGCAACAACTGGGGCGGCTGGGGCGGCGGCTGGGGCTGGCGCCGTCACGGCAACCGTGTGGGCAAGGTGAAGGTCACCATCCACAACCGCAACTTCAACCGCAACCGGGTGACGGACAACGAAACCACGCGCCCGACGGTTCGCGACCACGACCGTGACCACGACCACGACCGCGACTGGCGCTGACGGCGGACGGAACCGTCATCCTCATGAAGGCGGCGCCGCGCTGAATTCGACCACCGGGTACCGGGCTCGGACAATGGCCTGAATTATGGCACGGCGCGCCGGAGGGTTCATTCTCTCCGCGCCTTCGGAAATTCTGGTGAGGGCTTCACCGGCATCGGCCGGGGAGCCCTCACTTGCGTTTGCGTGCGAAGTCGCCATGCAAATCTGTGCCTACCGGCAAAAGTGGACAATTGCGGTTTGCTGGCTATTCATGGGGATATATCAAGGTCATGGATGGCAGGCATGGCAAGCCATACCGTCCACGTCGTTTCCTGGGAATCCGGAAGCGTCGAGAAACGGGGCATCCAAACCTTTAGGAGGAAACGCAATGCCCAAGCTCAAGAGTATTGTCGCAGGGCTCGCCATGAGCACGGCCCTGAGCGGCGGAGTGATCGCCCTCGGCGCGGCGACCACGACCACCAGCGCCGAAGCCGCCACCAACGTCACCACCGGGGCGACCACCACCACTCTGTCCGGCTGCTTCCGCCGCTCGTGGTGCGGCGGCGGCTGGGGCTGGCGCAACAACTGGCGTCGCCACCGGCTCCCCAGGATCAAGATCATCATCGTCAACCGGAACCGGAACCGCGACGCGATCGCGCATGCCGTCCGCCAGCAGGTTCGCACTGACGACGCCGAGCGCGACTGGAGCTGACCACGGGTTCTGAACCCGGGGCGCGAGCCGTGATCGCGCGACCGAGTGCCCGCATCCCACCGGACTTCCGTTCTCGTCGAGAACGAACTCCTGGCAGGGAATGCGGGCACTCACTCGTTTCACCTTCTTGTCCGTACGGTCATGGATGGCACCGAGGGGCGGGCCGGCTCGGGAAGGACGCGGGACACGTCGAGTGCCCGCATCCGGGAGGCGATCCTCGCTCTCCGTCGAGAGAGCGGGTCGGCCGGATGCGGGCACTCCTCTACGTCGGCGTGGTCTCACTTCTCAGGTGGGCTCTCGCTGGGCGGGCCGTCCCCGGGTGAGGCCGCCGCCTAGTCGTCGTGGTGCTCGCGCTCATCGTGCCGCTGCACGTTGGTGTTGTTGTGGTTGCTGTTGTGGTTGGAGTTGTGGATGACGACGCGGACCCGGGGGGCGTTGTTACGCCGCCAGCCCCAGCCGCCGCCGCGACCCCAGCCCCAGCCGGCCCCGCGGCCCCAGCCCCAGCCGCCGCCGCAGCGACGGTGGCAGCCGCCGCCCCAGCGGTTGCCCCAGCTGCGGCCCCAGCCGCCCCAGCCGCACCGGACCTCCCGGAAGCAGCCGGCGAGGGTGGCCGCGGTGGCCGAGCCGGTGACGCTGGCAGCGCTCGCGCCGGTGACGGTGGTCGCCGCGCCCGCGCTGACCACACCGCCGGTCAGCGCGGTGCCCATGGCGAGCCCTGCGATAACACTTTTGAGCTTGGGCATTGTGTTTCCCCCTAAAAGGATTGATTGCCCCGTACTCGCCGCTCCGCGTAATCCGAGCCTTCCGGATTTCTGTGGAGCGGCGTGGATGCCCGCTAGCGAACATCCATGTCAGGGATATATCCGACCGAATGCCCCACAAACGGACATTGTCCTCTCTTGTCCGACACTATGGAGCATCATGGTGCATAATCGGACATTTCGGACTACTGGGGCCGCAGGGTCCGGCATCAGGGGAGACGGGCCCCCATTCAAGGGAGAACACAAGTGAGGGCCCCACCGGCAGAATGCCAGTGGAGCCCTCACCGGGAATTGCCGCGGTGACAGAGGAGAATGGATTCTCAGGCAGGACAGCAAGGTCCGGGTGCGGTCACTTCCTGAGAGCCCAGTACTCGCCGGTCGGATTCACTTCGCCGTGAAGAGCGACCATCCATGGATTACGGGCACCATTCCCGCGCGATCAGTCGTCGCGGTCGCCGCGCGCGCGACGGTCCTCGCGCAGCTCGTTGTTGGTCCTCGTCTCGGTGTTGTCGTTCGTGTTCTCGTTGAAGATCTTGACGCAGACGCCGCCGCCGCGGTGGTGCCGGCGCCAGCCGCCACCCCAGCCGCCGCCCCAGCCCCAGCCGCCGCCGCCCCAGCCGCCGCCCCAGCCGTGGCGGTTCCTGTTGCAGCGGTGGTGGCGACGGTGCCACCAGCCGTGACCGTCCCCATCGCCCCAGCTGAGGGTCGTCGGGCTGGTGACGTTGTTGGCGGTGCTGGCGTTGGCGGTGGTCGTCGCGCCCAGGCTGACCACGCCGCCGGTCAGCGCGGTGCTGACGGCCAGACCTGCGATAACACTTTTGAGCTTGGGCATTGCGTTTTCCCCCTAAAGGATTGGTTGCCCCGTTCTCGACGTTCCCGAGAGGCCGGGAACCAGGTCTTGAACGACTAGCTGATGAGCCATCCGTGAAATGTCATTTCCGAGACAGAGCTACAGCAAACAGGAGTGGCCCTATTTTGCTATGCATTAGCAATCTTATTGCTTGCATTACAGCTCTATCGAATGAAATGCCATGATATGTCCGATTATGCGCATATGACGGAGTGCCCATCACATCGGGTTCCGACAGCGTCGGCCGCGCTTTTCTCGTGTAATGACGGCACGGCCATAAACGCCGGAAGGCGGCGGCCGTGCGTGTATTTACGGCGCGCAGAAAATGCTCGCCGGCACACCTGTGCGCCAGGCATGAGAAATGCTGGACGATGCTGTCGTCGGGATCGTTCGGGAAATGCCGTTACGCTTCCCCGATGGATTTCCGGTGACCACGACTTCCCGATCGCTAACCAAGAGTGTCCGGTAGGTCGCGCACTGTATCCGTTCCTGATGCTTACCCGTCTCGAACCTGGTAAACGGGGACAGACAGCTTTTGCCGCACACTTAAGCCGCCAAGAGATCCATTAGACATCTATGAGCGGAAATTTCGGGCCTGTCCCATGTCCGCTCGCCGGCGAGCGAGCGAGCGATCCAGCCCCTGCCCCGCCGCGACGCCTCCGACGCGGGCCGGCGGGTGTGACCCCCTGCGCGTCGCGATCCCCTGTGCGTCCCGTATGTCCAGTGCTGCTCTGATAGGTCAGCGAAAGCGGCGTCTGTACGGAATGCAGACCCCGCCTGAGCGCGCTGGTTATCGTGGAAGAGCGACAAGGAGGACGTATGACAGCGGTGGAGCCGGTCCCTCACTGGCCGGGACGCATGATCGGCCCGGTGCACGTGCGATCCACCCCCGACGGCGGCCCGGCCGAGCAGGCCGTGTTCGTCCACGGGCTGGCGGGCTCGGCCACCAACTGGACCGACCTCATGGACGAGCTCAAGGACACCGTCACCGGCCACGCCCTCGACCTGCCCGGCGCGGGCTTCTCCCCGGCGCCGCGGGACGGCGACTACACGGTGGCCGGCCACGCCGCGGCGGTGATCGGCCTGATGGAGCACACGGGCCCGGCCCACCTGTTCGGCAACTCGCTGGGCGGCGCGGTCGCGGTGCGGGTCGCCGCGGCCAGGCCCGACCTGGTCCGCTCGCTCACGCTCGTCTCGCCCGCCCTGCCCGACCTGCTGCCCAGGTACGGCCCGGTCCGCGTGGCCGCCGCCGCCGTGCCCAGGGTGGGCGAGTGGTTCGCCGGCAAGCTGCGCCTGCTCCCCGCCGAGCAGCGCATCAACGCCTCCTTCGCCATGGTCTGGGCGGACGTGAACGCCGTCCACCCGGTGCGCCTGGCCGACGCCGTGGAGGAGATGCGCCGGCGCGACGACGTCCCGTACGCGGGGGAGGCCATGATCGGCTCGGCGCGGGGCATCGTGGCCGAGTACTTCCGGCGGGGCGAGGACAACCTGTGGCGCCAGGCGGCCAAGGTGAAGGCCCCGACGCTCATCGTCCACGGCCGGCACGACCGCCTGGTGCGCCCGGCCATGGCGGCGAAGGCGGCCCGTACGTTCCGGCAGGTCAGGCTCGTGCTGCTGCCGACGGCGGGGCATGTGGCGATGATGGAGATGCCCCGCGTGGTGGCGGCGGAGGCACGCCGTCTGATCGGTGAGACGAGATTGGGGAATGCCCCACTCGCCGAGTAGGTTTCAGCTAGAGATGTGACCCCCTGAAACGGGAGCGTAGAACGTGTCGTTGCCACCGCTGGTCGAGCCGGCCACAGAGCTGACCGTAGACGAAGTGCGCCGCTACTCGCGCCACCTGATCATCCCCGATGTCGGGATGGCCGGGCAGAAGCGGCTGAAGAACGCCAAGGTGCTGTGCGTGGGCGCCGGCGGCCTGGGCTCGCCCGCCCTGATGTACCTGGCCGCGGCGGGCGTCGGCACCCTCGGCATCATCGACTTCGACGTCGTCGATGAGTCCAACCTGCAGCGCCAGATCATCCACGGCCAGTCCGACGTGGGCAGGCTGAAGGCCGAGAGCGCCGCGGCGTCTGTCCGCGAGATCAACCCGCTGGTCGAGGTCGTCGTCCACAACGCGGCCCTGACCACCGAGAACGTCATGGAGATCTTCTCCGGCTACGACCTCATCGTCGACGGCACGGACAACTTCGCCACCCGCTACATGGTGAACGACGCCGCCGTGCTGCTCGGCAAGCCGTACGTCTGGGGCTCGATCTACCGCTTCGACGGCCAGGCCAGCGTGTTCTGGGCCGAGCACGGGCCCTGCTACCGCTGCCTCTACCCCGAGCCCCCGCCTCCCGGCATGGTGCCGTCGTGCGCCGAGGGCGGCGTGCTCGGCGTGCTGTGCGCGTCGATCGGCTCGATCCAGGTCAACGAGGCCATCAAGCTGCTGACGGGCATCGGCGACCCGCTCGTCGGCCGGCTGATGATCTACGACGCCCTGGAGATGAAGTACCGGGACGTCAAGGTCCGCAAGGACCCCGAGTGCGTGCTGTGCGGCAAGAACCCGACGGTCACCGAGCTGCTGGAGGACTACGAGGCGTTCTGCGGCGCGATCTCCGACGAGGCCGCGCAGGCCGCCAGCGGCTCCACGATCACCGCGCAGGAGCTCAAGTCCATGATGGACAAGGGCGACAACATCTATGTGGTCGACGTCCGCGAGATCAACGAGTACGAGATCGTCTCCATCCCGGGCGCCACGCTGATCCCCAAGGGCGAGTTCCTCAACGGCTCGGCCCTGGAGAAGCTGCCCCAGGACAAGCGCATCGTGCTCCACTGCAAGTCGGGCGCGCGCTCGGCCGAGGCCCTGGCGATCGTCAAGAACGCGGGCTTCGCCGACGCGGTGCACGTCGGCGGTGGGGTGCTGAGCTGGGTCAAGACGGTCGACCCCAGCCTGCCCAGCTACTGAGGCGTTTTCCGGGGAACCTCCCGCCGAGGCGCTTAAGGTCGGTGTCGTGAACCACGCCCGCCCCTGGCCCACCCTGGTGGTGTCCTCCGCGCTGACCCTGGTCTGCGCGGTGGCCGCCGGGGTGGCCGGGAGCGCGGCGGGCACCGAGCTGACCCGCGGCCCGAGCGCGTCCGAGCTGCGTGCCGCCGCCACGCGCGAGGTCGCAGAACGCTGGCGCGCCTGGCCCGCCGGGCGCGTCTTCCCCGCCGCTCTGCCGTACGCGGCCGAGCAGGGCGGGCAGGAGCGGGCCGAGCGCATCGGCATCTCGCCGCACACCGGCTGCGGCGCCGAGTCCGTCGACGCGAAGGCGGTCAGGACGTTGCGCGAGGCGGGCTGCCGGGGCGTGCTGCGGGCCACCTACATCGACGCGCTGCGCGGGGTGCTCGTCACCGTGGGCGTGGTGGCGCTGCCCGACGAGTCACGCGCGGTCCGGGCCAGGAGCGCGTTCGCCGACAACGGCAAGCCCGTGCCGGGGCTGCGGCCGCTCAGCTTCACGGGCACGGTCGCCGAACGGTTCACCCCCTCGATGCGGCAGGCCGGGTCGGTGCGCCAGGCGGGGCCGTACGTCGTGCTGACCACGGCGGGCCAGGTGGACGGGCGGCCCGCGACCACGTCCGGCGAGTCACGTCCGGCGATCTTCGCCTTCGCCGCCGAGCTGTCCGAACGCGTGCTGCTCGACCTCAGCACGCCCCGCATGCCCGACTGCGCGGCCGAGGGATGGCGGTGCTGAGCCGGCGCGCCGCGAAGGCGCTGTCCGCCGCTACCGCGGTCCTTCTCGCGGTTCTTCCTGCCGCCCTGCCCGCCCGCGCCCACGCCGACGACGACGTGCGCGGCGGCCAGCGGGCCGTGATCGAGACGCTCGACCTGCCCGCGGCCTGGCGCGTCACCAAGGGCTCGGGGGTGACGGTGGCCGTGCTCGACTCCGGGGTCGATCCGGCCCATCGCGACCTGGCCGGCTCGGTGACCGTGGGCCGCGACCTCACCGCGGGCGCGAACCCGCCGGGCGTAGTGCCGCCGCGGCTGCACGGCACGTACATGGCCTCCCTGATCGCCGGGCACGGCCACGGGCCGGGCGGAAGGAAGGGCGTCATCGGCGTCGCGCCCGAGGCGGGCGTCCTGTCGGTACGGGTCATCCTGGAGGACGAGGAGCCGGGGTTCAGGGAGTTCAACTCGGCCGAGCGCTTCGAGGACGTCGTGGCCAGGGGCATCCGCTACGCGGTCGACCAGGGCGCGGACGTCGTCAACATGTCGATCTCCAAGGAGCTCGCCACCCGGGAGGAACGGGCGGCCATCCGGTACGCCATCTCCAGGGGCGTCGTGCTGGTGGCCGCGGCCGGCAACGACGGCGACAGGAAGACCGCCGGCGACTTCGCGCCCTACTCCTACCCGGCGTCCTTCCCCGGCGTGGTGTCGGTGGGGGCGACCGACCGGCGGCTGCGCCGGGCCACGTTCTCCAACTGGAACTCCTCGGTGCTGGTGGCCGCGCCGGGCGTGGACATCATGGGCGCGGGGCCCGGCGACGAGTACTGGGTCGGCCGGGGCACCTCGCAGGCGACCGCGCTCGTCTCGGGGGTCGCCGCCCTCATCAAGGCAAAATATCCGCAGATGTCGCCGCCGCTGGTCGTCCAGGCGCTCGCCGACAGCGCCGACGACCGGCCGCCCGGCGGCTACGACACCGGCACCGGCTTCGGCGTCGTCAACGCCCGCAGGGCCCTGGCCGAGGCCGCCCGCCTGGCCACGCACACCGAGACCGCGACCGGCCCGCAGGCCCAGGACCCCGCCCGGCCCCTGGCGGGCGGCCCCGTCGGGCCCATCCGGGTCACCGCGAGGGACCACCGGCGCGTGACGATCTACGCGGCCGTCGCCGCGGGCGCCGCGGGCGGCGCGCTCGCGTCGCTGGCGGTCATCTTCTTCCTGGTCAGACGCGTACGACGCGACCACGGCGCACACGACGCATGATCCGCCTGCTAACGGGGACGAAATAGACACCGACCAACCGCGGGAACGAGGCCAGGGTGGTGAAGGCACGTAGGTCGACCTCAGGGCTACCGCGCGCCGGCGAGGCCACATCGGGACGCAGCAACCCGCTCGGGGCGTCGACCGGCCGCCGGGCCCGCGTGCGCGCCTGGCCGGCGGCCAACTCCCGTACGCGCACCGCGGCCAGGGAACGCGCCGAGCTGGCGGCCCTCCAGCAGGGCGTGCGCTTTCGGCGCATCTTCGTCGTGCTGGTCGGCGCGGTCGTGGCCGTGTCGGCCCTCGTGGTGCTGCTGGGCACGATCGGGCTGCTCAACGAGACGCGCTCGCGCCCGCTGACCCCGTCCGAGCAGAACCAGTACAAGCAGGAGGAGATCGCCCGGCGCTGGCAGGCGTGGCCGGCCACGGGCGTCTTCCCCGAGGAGGTCAAGTACCTCGGCCTCGACCGCGCCCAGCAGTACGCCAGGCGGGTCGGCATCGCCCCCGAGACCGACTGCGGCAAGGGCGTGGACGCCTCCGTCGCCGGGGTCCTCGACAGCCACGGGTGCGTCACGCTGCTGCGCGCCACGTACGTCGACCAGACCTCCACCTTCGTCATCACCGTCGGCGTGGCCGTGCTGAAGGACGAGGAGTCCAGGGTGTCGGCGGGCGAGCAACTGGGCCAGGACGACCGGGTGGGCGTGCTGCCCGTGGCCTTCCCCGGCACCGTGACCGAACGTTTCGGCACCGAGCAGCGCCAGCGCACCGGCTGGGTGGGCGCCGGGCCGTACATCGTCTTCTCCACCGCCGGGTACGCCGACGGGCGCACCAGGGCCGCCATCCCCCCGGAGGAGATCCTGCACAGCGAGCTCTGGCCGGCGGCCAAGTCGGTCGGCAACCAGATCGCCTACTTCCTGGCGGATCCTCCCAAGGTCCCGCCGTGCACCCAGGGGAACGTGTGCTGACCGCCGTGCGGGCGCTGGCCGCCACGTTGCTCGTCCTCCTCGGGCCCACGGCCGCCCCGATCAGGGAGCAGCAGCAATGGGTGCTGGACGCGCTCAACGTCGAGCAGGCGTGGAACATGACCAAGGGCGAGGGCGTCACGGTCGCCGTCGTGGACAGCGCGGTGGACGCCGGGATCAAGGAGCTGAAGGGCCGCGTCACGACCGGGCCCGACATGAGCTCGGGCGCGGTGGCCCGCGAGGTGCAGCCGGGGCGGCACGGCACCGCCATGGCCGCGCTGATCGCCGGTTCCGGCGCCGGCGACGGGCTGATCGGCGTCGCGCCCGGCGCGCGCATCCTGTCGCTGCCCCTGGCCACCGACGACGAGCCGGCGTTCGACCTGCTGCCCCCCACGGACCTCCAGTCGCCCGAGAGCTCGCTGGCCCGCGCCCTGCGCTACGCCGCCAACCATGGCGCCCAGGTCGTCAGCATGTCGATCGGCTCCTACGGGCCGATCAGGTCCGAGCGTGAGGCGGTGTCGTACGCGCTGAGCAAGGGCGTGGTGCTGGTGGCCGCCGTCGGCAACGACGGCCAGACGCCCTACGCCAAGGAGAAGGGCACCTCGTTCTGGAGTTTCCCGGCCGGCTACTCGGGCGTGATCGGCGTCGGCGCGACCGACAAGCAGGGCAGGAAGGCCACGTTCAGCAGCGACAACCTGTCGGTCCTCGTCGGCGCGCCCGGCGTGCAGGTGCCCGTGGTCAAGCGGCCCAGCGGGTACGAGCTGTCCGACGGCACCAGCTCGGCCGCCGCGCTCGTGGCCGGCGTGGCCGCGCTGGTCAAGTCGCGCTTTCCCGGCCTGCCGCCCGAGCAGGTGGCCCAGGCGCTGGCCTCCAGCGCGCGGGGCCGTCCGGCCGCGGGCTACGACGACAACACCGGGTTCGGCGTGGTGGACGCCGGGGCCGCCCTCAACGCCGCCGAGCGCCTGACCGGTCAGCGGCGCAGCGCGACCGTGCCCGGAAAGGACCACTTCGGCCGGGGCGAGGACTCCCCGGTGCCGACCCGTCCGGGGGCCGATCCGTGGCGGTTGTGGCTGTACGGAGGGGGTGTGCTGGTTGCGCTGGTGACGTTCTGCGGGGCGATCATCGTGCTCAATCAGCGCAAGGAGTGATGAACCGCTCGTACTTCGCCCGCGTGGACGGTAAAGATCCGCTATGGTCGCGCGTCATGGGATACGAGCTGCGGGTGGTGCGCGAGTCGCCACTCGCCTTCGCGGAGCTCGCGAAGGCCATCGCGCCGGCCGGTTTCGAGCTGCGCGGATCTGAGGAGATCGTGGCCGGCCACGACGACGGCCGGCACGCGGTGGCGCGCTGGCAGGGCCAGGTCGTGGGCGAGCCCGGCTCCGACTGGCAGGTGGCCCAGCTCCTGCGGCTGTCGGCCGCGCTCGGCGCCCGCCTGGTGGGCGAGGACGGCGAGATCTACGCGCTGCGCGACGGCGTGATCGAGGTTCTATCCGGCGGGACGGTGATGGAGATCGGCAAGTTCGACGAGATCATCGACGCGGGCCCGGCCGCATGGACCCCCTGAACCCCTTCGCCGAGCGGGTGCTCGACCTGGTCGAACGCATCCCGCCCGGCAAGGTCATGGCCTACGGCGACATCGCCGAATACCTGGGCGAGGGCGGCCCCCGCCAGGTGGGCAAGGTGATGTCCACCTTGGGCGGCGGCGTCCCGTGGTGGCGGGTCGTGCACGCCGACGGCAGCGGCGCCGCCCCCGACCACCTGCGACGATGCCTGGCCCACTGGCACGAGGAGGGCACCCCGCTGCGCGGCGAACGGGTGGACATGAGGAAGGCGCGCTGGGACGGGCGTTCAGCCGATTTTCAGTAAGGGTCCTGACCTGCGGTTTCGCCGTTGAGGCGATTCTGTGACATGTGACTCCCATTACCATGGGCTGAACACTGACAGGCCCGAAAGGCGGTGCCTCCACGATGGCCACCGGCGTCACAGCCCAGCGCCACAGCGGCGACACGCTCGCCGACCGCCTCAAGGCTGTCCAGGATCTCTGCGATCGTGGCGAGCCTCTTGAGGCGGTCATGCGTGCCGTCGGGCCCGGCGGCCGCGACGCGGCGTTCGACACCGAGGTGCTCAGCGGGCCTCTGGGGTCGCGCATCGACCTCGCGGTCAAGCGCGGCCCGGCCCGGCGCCGCGAGCTGCTCACCCTGATCCGCCCCTACCTGGCCGGCGTGGCCGCGGAGGTCAAGCGCGACCTGCCCGTCGCCCGGCGGGTGATCTGCCACCTGATCGAGCACCGTCCCGACGACGAGCTGGTCGACGGCGAGACGCTGGTCAAGGTCGTCACCGCGGCGGCCGAGCCGTCCAAGCGCATCCGCAAGGGCCTGAGCTGGTACGCCGACCTGCCCTTCCGCGACGAGCTGCCGCCCGACCTCTACCGGCTGCGCCGCGCCGACATGGTGCCGGTGACCCACATCGACGACATCGTGTGGGTCGACGGCAGGCTGCGCGTCACCGGTTTCGCGTACCTGGCCGGGTTGTCGGTCCGCAGCCGCAGGTTCAACTGGGCGACCGTGGTGCTGCGCGGGCCGCGCTGGCTGCCGCCGATCCGCATGCGCACCAAGCGGGTGCTCGCCCCCGAGGCCACCCACGGCGCGCGCGAGCCCGGCTGCAACTACGACTGGTCCGGCTTCACCGCCGAGCTGAGCCCGTGGCCGCTGCGCTGGCGCGGGGCCGTGCGCGGCATGGTGCACGCCGTGCGGCGGCGGTTGCGCCACCGTCCGGGGGTGCCCGACGCGACGACCTGGCGGGCCGAGATCGTCTTCTGGAGCCGTGGCGCGCGGGCGACCGGCCTGCTGCGCGGCTCGGCCATCGGCAGGCCCGAGCGTCCGGCCGGCCTCAAGCTGAAGCCCGGCTGGTGGGTGCGCCCGGTCTGGACGTCCGACCGCGCGCTGCAGGTCGTGCTCCAGCCCAACAGGGCCGAGCTGACCGGCGTGTCCGTCCAGGACGAACGCCTCGAACTCAAGATCTTCCTGCCCGGCCGCAGCGTGACCAAGGGCCACGCCAGGCTGGGCGGCCACCGCATCGCCGCCGACTTCACGCCGTCCGGCGGCGGCACCGAGGTGCTGATCGGGCTCGCCGTGCCCGCGCTGCTCCAGGAGAAGGACGGCCGGCGGCTGTGGGTCGAGCCCAAGGGCGACCCGGCGGCCTCCGTCATGCTCGGCGACCTGGTCGAGACGCGCACTCCGGTGGGCGACCGGGAGATCACCGTGCTCGGCGACCGGCGCGACCGCGTCGTGGTCTCCGCCCACCGCATCCGCCCGGTGATCACCTCCGCCGTCTGGGAGGGCTCCACGCTGGTCCTGCGCGGCGACTACCCCGACGCGCCCGGCCCCCGGGTGCTGACGTTGCGCCACCGGTCGGGGCTGTCGTACTCGCTGCCCATGGAGCGGTCGGGCGACGACTTCTCCGTCCGGGTGACGCCCTCGTCCATGGACCGTTTCGGCGAGTCCGTGCCGCTGGCCTCGGGCACCTGGAACATGTCCTTCCGGCACCCGTCGGGCGAGATCGTGCCGTTCCGGATGGACCACGCCGCCCTGCCGGGGCTCGACGAGGAGCCGCGTACGGTCGACAGCCGGGCGTACCGGATGATCTCCACGCGGTTCGACGTGCCGGTGATCACGGTCGAGGAGGGGCGTCCCAACGACGAGCGGGGCGTGGCCGGCACCCACGTGCTGCGCCGCGTCTTCTACCCGGCCCAGCGCACCGAGCCGCTGCACGACGCGACCGTCTACGTCGTCAACGACGGCCGGCTCTACGCCGACAGCGTGCGCGCCATCTACGAGGAGCGGCTGCGCAGGGGCGACGACCGCGAGCACATCTGGATCGTCAAGGACGCCGCGTTCGTGCCGCCGGGCGGCGCGCGGGCGGTGCGGGCGGGCAGCCGCGAGCACCACGCCGCGCTGGCCCGCTCCAGCCACATCGTCACCAACTCCTTCCTGCCCGCCTGGTTCCGCGCCCGCGAGGACCAGGTCGTGGTGCAGACCTGGCACGGCACCCCGGCCAAGCGCATCGGCAACGACCAGCCGCACATGGCCCGCGACCCCCGTCCGCCGATCTGGTACCGGCAGGCGGCCGAGGTGCGCGGCTGGGACCTGCTGCTGTCGCAGTCGCCGTGGGCCACCACGGTGCTGCGCCGGGCCTTCGGCTACAAGGGCGAGATCCTGGAGAGCGGCCTGCCCAGGAACGACGTGCTCAACTCGCCCGAGCGCGAGGTCAGGGCCGCCGCCGTCCGCGAGCGGCTCGGGCTGGCGGAGGGCAAGCGGGTGGTGCTCTACGCGCCGACCTGGCGCGACTACGACCGCAAGAACGCCATGGTCAAGCTCGACCTGGCCAAGGCCCGCGAGGCCCTGGGCGCCGATCACGAGATCCTGGTACGCGCCCATCCGATGCAGGCCATGCCCGCCGTCCCCGACATCGCCCACGACGTCACGACTTATCCGGACATGGCGGATCTGCTGCTGGTCGCCGACGTCCTCGTGACCGACTACTCCTCGGTCATGTTCGACTTCGCCGCCACCGGCCGGCCCATCGTCTTCTACGGCTACGACCTGGCGAAGTACTCCGCCAAGCGGGGGCTCTACCTCGACCTGGCCGAGCAGGCGCCCGGCCCGGTGCTGCCGACGTCGGCCGAGGTGATCGACGCGCTGCGCTCCATCGACGAGGTGGCCGCCGCGCACGCCGACCGCTACGAGGCCTTCCGGGCCACGTACGCGCCCAAGGACGACGGCAAGGCGACGGCCCGCGTGGTCGACCACCTGTTCTCCTGAGGGCGCGGCCTCAGAGGTCGATCGGCAGGTCCGAGAGCATGAAGGGCTTGCCGGGCTCGTACCCGAGGGGACGCGGCGCGGCCGGAAGGCGCTCGACGAGCAGGTAGAGCAGCGCCGACAGGGTCGTGGCGCACACGATCTCGCCGGCCTCGACCAGCCGCCGGACGCTCGACAGGTGCACCCACTCGATGCGCTCGGCCTCCCAGGGGTCGCTGGGCGGGCCGATGTGGGTGGCCGTGTCGGCCCGGTAGATGTGATTGAGGCTGTCGGTGAAGCCGTTGGTGGGCTGGACCGACATCAGCGGACGCAGCGGCCCCGGACGCCACCCGGTCTCCTCCTCGACCTCGCGGGCGGCCGCGGCCATCGGCATCTCGCCCTCGTCGACCTGGCCGAGCGGGACCTCCCAGCCCCAGCTGTCGGTGATGAAGCGGTGGCGCCAGATCAGCAACACCCGGTCCTTGTCGTCGGTGACGACCGCGCCCGCGGCCGGCGCGGTGCGGACCAGCCGGTGGTCGAGGTGCCGCCCGTCGGGCAGCTCCACATCCGCGATCCGGATGTCCAGCCACTGGTCGGCGTAGAGCGACGTTTCGGAGTGGACCTGCCAGCGCATGTGACCAACCCCCTAGCAGAGGCGCGGGTATCAACCCAACGTTACAAGAGACAACGCTGCGTGTGTGGGGCAATCGTGCGGATCGTCGCATCGCCCCAGGCAGCACCACGCCCACGGCGAAACCGCGGCCTCGGCGTGTCGCACGATATTCGGATATTTGCCTCGATACGGTAGGCGGATCGCGGCGGGAGACCGGGTAAGTCGGCACGATCTGTCCGTGTGGTCTGGTGGAATCTAGTGCTGTGAGTGGTCAGACCTGGCGGTTGGTGCGGCGTGGCAGCGGAGGCCCTGTTGAGCCTCCTGCGCTGGATGAACATCAGCGTGCCGTGGTCGAGCACCGGAGCGGCCCGCTCCTCGTCCTCGCGGGGCCCGGCACGGGCAAGACGACGACGATCGTCGAGAGCGTGGTCGAGCGTATCGAACGGCGCGGGGCCGACCCCGAACGGGTGCTCATCCTCACCTTCAGCCGCAAGGCCGCCGAGGAGCTGCGCCAGCGCGTCACCGGGCGGCTGCGGCGCACCACCCGCTCACCTCTGGCGCTGACCTTCCACTCCTACGCCTACGCGCTCCTGCGCCGCGAGTCCGTGCTGGAGGGCAAGGCGCCGCCGCGCCTGCTGACCGGCCCCGAACAGCTTCTGGAGATCCGCCGGCTGCTCCACGGCGAGCTGGAGAACGGCGCGCTCGACTGGCCGCCGTCCCTGCGCGAGGCGCTCAAGACCCGCGGCTTCGCCGAGGAGGTGCGCGACTTCCTGTCCAGGGCCGCCGAGCGCGGCCTCGACGGCGAGCGGCTGGTCGCGCTCGGCCGGCTGCACGGCAGGAGCGAC
>NZ_JBSFGJ010000179.1:0-18049 GCF_053596515.1 Nonomuraea sp. NPDC001684 | reverse complement strand
CACGGCGCCCGTGCCTGCGTATCCCGCCGCGACCGAGCTCGCCATCCGCGCCATCACCGTACGGCCCGCGAACCCGGTCGTGG
Organism: Nonomuraea sp. NPDC001684; assembly: GCF_053596515.1. Classification (NCBI taxonomy): domain Bacteria; kingdom Bacillati; phylum Actinomycetota; class Actinomycetes; order Streptosporangiales; family Streptosporangiaceae; genus Nonomuraea; species Nonomuraea sp. NPDC001684. Next base: position 17,966 of record NZ_JBSFGJ010000179.1, on the reverse strand, counting down.
GTGCCCACGACTCGGTGAGCCTGGTGATCGACGTGATCGCGCGGGGCGCGCGCGGCAAGAACGGCGTCACCGTCAAGGTGGAGCCCGGCGCACCGCCCGGCCCGCTGCTGTCGGCCAAGCCCCCGGTCGAGGACGCCGCCGACCTCCCGCCCGCCGCCGAACCCGGCCTCCAGCCTCCGGCCCTTTCCGGGCCGCCGTCGTCCCCCTCGTCCTGGACGCCCGGGACGTCCTCGGCGCCCGCCGAGTCCTCTGGGCCCGCCGGGTCCGCCGAGTCCGCCGAGTCCGCGGGGCCCTCCGGGTCTTCGGCGTCGCCGGTCGGCCCGGCCGGCGACGCGCCGGGGAGCGCGTACGCGCATCCGGCTTCCGGCGGCCCGGCCGAGGGGCTGCGGGCCCTGATGCCGCTGCCCCTGACGGTCGTCGCCGATCCAGCTGCCGCCGATCCAGGTGTCGCAGAGCCGAGGGTCGACCTGCAGAAGGCCCCGTCCACCGGCACGCTGCCGCCCCGGCTGGTGTGGCGGCAGGGGGCGACTCCGCCGGCCCGGATGGCGGCCGACTGGCAGACCTGGCGTTTCCTGCCCGACAAGAAGCTGAACCGCTTCTACCCGACCGGCACCTGGACGATCAGCGCCACCGCCAGGGACGCCGACGGCGCCACGGTCACCGAGTACGCCTCCTTCGAGCTCAGGAGGGCGACCAGGTTGTCGTCCGTCCGGGTGGAGAGGTCGCCGAAGTCGGCCGGAGGCGTGCGCCTGCGCGGCTCGCTGACCAGGATCGACCCGCGCGGCTTCACCGACTTCGGGCCGTACGCCAAGCAGCGGCTGCGGCTCCAGTGGCGCGGGGAGGGCTCGCCGGCCTGGGAGGACGTGGCCGAGACGACGACCGACGCGGCCGGGGCCTTCGTGCAGACGGTGCCGCCCAGGAGAGGCGGCCTGTGGCGCGTGCACTTCCCAGGAAACCCCCACTACGCGCCATACACCACTAAACCCCGACAAATCGCCAGTTAACGTAATAAAACACGCACAAAAATCCGCCGGGGTATTTGTCGTTATCTAATCGTGATCTGTCGTATCGCAACTTTTCTTTACCCTTACGCGTCATTAGGCGTTGACGTGTCCCGTCCCTGGGGCGCGTCCGAGACGGGGAAGGATTTGTTTTTGATGATGCGACGTCTAGCCGCCGGACTGGCCGCGGCCGCTCTGGGCGCCACGATGGTGGCCACCGCCGCCGCCGCGCCCGCCCTGGCGGACACGGACCCCGATCCCGACTTCGCGGGCGGGAGCACGAGCCTCCAGCTCGACGTCAACCCCGAGCCGGCGCGGCGCGGCAGGGCCCTCGACATCCAGGGCAAGCTGTCGGTGTCCTGCGACGAGGACTACATCAGCGGGTTCGTCGCGGTGCACCACGCCGACTACTGCAAGGACAGCGAGCGCTGGCACCGTCTGGCGTGGAAGCGGGTCGTGATCCTCTTCCAGGCCGACGGCAGCGACAAGTGGGACTACGTCGAGTCGGTGCGCACGAACCGGGACGGCTCCTTCAGCACCAGCGAGCGGGCCTACACCTCGGGCACCTGGCGTGCCGTCTTCGAGGGCTCCAGGTACCTGGCCCCCTCCGAGGGCAAGGACTGGGTGAAGGTCTACGGCGGCGGCCACCGCCACTAGCGGCACCGGCGGAAGCCCGGCCTCACGGCCGGGCTTCCGGCATGTCCGGCCCAGTTGCCGGGCCGGTCGTCGCCGTCAGTAGCCCACGGCGACCTGCACCCGGTGGTGCCGCGGGTCCTCGATCTCGGCCACCACCGCCGCCGCCAGATCGGCGTAGGAGAACACTGGCCCGCCCTCCTCGGCGGCCATGACCTGCTCCCCGCCGAACCGGTGCCGCCCGCTGCGCTCCGCCCGGTCGTCCAGCACCACCGGCGGCGGCGCGATCACCACCCAGTCCAGCGCCCCGCCCTCCTCACGGAGGACCTCCAGCTCGGCGGCGTGCCCGAGGGAGAACGTCCGGGCGTCCTCGGGGAAGCCGGGGGTGTCCACCAGCCGCGTCCCCGGCGCGACCTCCAGCAGGGTGCCGATGCCCAGCGCCACCAGCCGGGGCACGCCCGCCGCCGCCAGCCCGCCGGTCAGCGCCCGCGCCGCCGCCGTGTAGAACTCCGCGGACGGCACGTCCAGCCGGACGCTCGCCTGCACCGCCACGTCGTGCCCCGCCGCGACCGCCGCCACGCTCTCCCGGTCGGTCACGTCACCGGCGACCACCCGCACGCCCTCGCCGGACGGCCCCGCGTACCGCGCCGGGTCGCGCACCACGGCCGTCACCTCGTGCCCCCGCTCCACGGCCTGCCCGACCACCCGCGCGCCGGCCCGTCCGCCCGCGCCGAAAACCACGATCCTGCTCATCGTCCAGCACTCCGTCCGGCGGCCGGCACACCCGGCCGCGCCCGGCAGACGGTAGACGCCCGATGGTCACTTCCCGCAACGATAGTGAGCTGCCGCCGCCTAGCATGGACGTCATGGCCGAACCCCTTGACCCCGACATGTTCGCCGCCTGTGTCCACACCGCCCCCGTCCGCGTCGGCGACAAGTGGACCGCCAAGATCATCCGTTGTCTGGAGCAGGGCCCGAGACGCTTCACCGAGCTGCAGGTCCCGCTGCGCGGCATCACCCCGAAGGTCCTCACCGAGTCCCTGCGCGCCATGGAACGCGACGGCCTGCTCACCCGCACGGCCTACGCCGAGATCCCGCCCCGCGTCGAGTACGAGCTGACCCCCCTCGGCCGCAGCCTGCTCGCGCCCATGGCGGCCGGCTGCGAGTGGTCCAGGCAGCACCTGTCGGAGCTCATCGACGCCCGCGAGTCCTGGCACGCCGCCCACTCCTGACGATCCCGTCCCGGCGGCCCCACGGAATCGATCACCGGCGCGGCGCGTTGCCTGCCAGGGACAGGCAGGCGGCTTTGAGCGCCGCGCGACACCCGTCGTAGTCTGGCTCTCTGGCGAAACGGACAGGAGGTGACGCCCCATGTTGCGAGACTCGTTCGGACGGGTGGCGACGGATCTGCGGGTGTCCCTCACGGACAAGTGCAATCTGCGCTGCACGTACTGCATGCCGCCCGAAGGGCTCGACTGGCTGCCCAAGGCCCAGTTGCTGACGGCCGACGAGATCGTCCGGCTGGTGCGCATAGGCGTCGAGCGGCTGGGCGTCACCGAGGTGCGCTACACCGGCGGCGAGCCGCTGCTGCGGCGCGAGCTGGTCGACATCGTCGCCCGCACCACCGCCCTCGACCCGCGTCCCCAGGTGCTGCTGACCACCAACGGCATCGGCCTGGCCCGGCTGGCCGAGCCGCTGGCGCGGGCCGGCCTCGACCGGGTCAACGTCTCACTCGACACGCTCGACCCGGCCACGTTCAAGCAGCTCGCCCACCGCGACCGGCACGCCGACGTCATCGCGGGGCTGGCCGCCGCCGACGCGGCGGGCCTGCGCCCGGTCAAGGTCAACGCGGTGCTCATGCGCGGCGTCAACGACCACGAGGCCGTGCCGCTGCTGCGCTTCTGCCTGGAGCGCGGCTACGAGCTGCGCTTCATCGAGCAGATGCCGCTCGACGCCCAGCACGGCTGGACCCGCGAAGGCATGATCACCGCCGACGAGATCCTCGAACGCCTCTCGGCCGCCTTCGACCTGACCCCCGACGACCTGGAGCAGCGCGGCAGCGCCCCGGCCGAGCGGTTCCTGGTCGGCGGCGGCCCGGCCCGGGTCGGCGTGATCGGCTCGGTGACGCGCCCGTTCTGCGGCGCCTGCGACCGGGTCCGGCTCACCGCCGACGGCCAGGTGCGCAACTGCCTGTTCGCCACCGAGGAGTCCGACCTCAAGTCCGCCATGCGCGCGGGCGCCTCCGACGACGACCTGGCCGCCCGCTGGGTCGCCGCGGTCGCCCGCAAGCGCGCCGGGCACGGCATCGACGACCCGTCCTTCCTCCAGCCGTCCAGGCCGATGTCGGCCATCGGCGGCTGACGATGCTCTTCGACGCGGTCGTCCTGGCCGGGGGAGCGGCCCGCCGCCTGGGCGGCGCCGACAAGCCCGGCCTGGCCGTCGGCGGCCGTCCGCTGGTCGAGCGGGTGGTCGCGGCGGCGTCCGGCGCGCGCCGCACGGTCGTCGTCGGGCCGCGCCGGGAGCTGCCCGGGGTCGTGTTCACGCGGGAGGACCCGCCGGGCGGCGGGCCCGTCCCCGCGCTGGCCGCCGGGTTGCGCGAGGTCGAGGCGCCGTGGCTGGTGCTGCTCGCCGGCGACCTGCCGTTCCTGACGGCCGCGCACGTGCGGGAGCTGCTGGCGGCGGCCCGTCCCGGCGCGGGAGCGGTCATGGTCGACGACGACGGCCGCGAGCAGTGGCTCGTCGGCGCCTGGCCGGTGCCGCAGCTGCGGGCGGCGCTCGCCGCCTACCCCGGGCGTTCCCTCAAAGGCCTGCTCGGCCCCCTGACCGGAACGCGGCTGGCCTCGCCGGGCCGGCCGTGGTTCGACTGCGACACGATGGACGACCTGAAGGAGGCTCGCATGAACGTTCTCGCCGAGTGGACGGCGCTGGTGTGCAAGGAGCTGGGCGTCGACCCCGCCCGGGTGGACCGCGACCTGGTCCTCGACCTGACCAAGGAGGTCGCCCACGGCGTGGCCAGGCCCGCCGCGCCGCTCACCGCCTACCTGCTCGGGCTGGCCCAGGGCGCGGGCAGCGCCCCTGAGGACGCCGTGGCCAGACTGGTCACATTGGCGAAGAACTGGGAGCAGGCGACCACCGAGACGCTGACTGACGGCTGACACTCGAACGAACTCTTGAAGTCAAGCCGACCGCTTCCTCCAGATTTCCTGTGAATTGCGAGGAGGAGGCCGGTGTAAACGATTTCGGGAAAGCGGTCCTATCGGACTCCGGCCGACGTGGGGGACTGATCGTCCAATGCAAAGGGCTGGCCAGGAAAAGGGCGACGCCGGGTGGTTACGGGGGCAAACCACCCGGCGTCGCTTCATCGGCGTTCCGACGGGGGCCCGGAACGCCGGCACCAGCACTCCGACGGGGGACCGGAGCGCTTGCCTAAAGCGTACACCTACAACCCATGGGATGCGTCAAGACTTAGTCACGACCCGATCTCGCGTCGATGCAGCGGTATCTCGGTTTGGTTAGCCTCGGGGGACTGAAAGTGGGGCGGCGGCGCGCCCTCGCTGCGCTCATTGGCCCCGATTACGGCAATGTATGGCAAAAACACTGCCCCGGCGATGAACAGCAGCCGGTAGGGCCACGGCACCGGCACCACGACCGCCAGGATCAGGCAGATCGTCCGGATGCCCATCTTGATCAGGTAGGCGACCTCACGCTTGCGGATGTCCGCCGTGAGCGAGGGTCTGGCGTCGGTGACCTGGTGGACGTCCGGCTTCTTGCGCCACCCCTTCATACCTTCCACGGTAGACCTCGTACGGGCAGGGCGCGACGGCGCGGCCGGGCGATGAGGAGGGTCATGCGATCATGGCCTTCGAGTAAGGAGGATGGGGAGATGACGGATCGAACGTATCGGGTCACTGAGATAGTCGGCACGTCGGGGGAGAGCCTTGACCAGGCCATCCGCAACGGCCTCCAGCGGGCCTCGCAGACCCTGCGCCACCTGGACTGGTTCGAGGTCACCGAGATCCGCGGCCACCTCGACGGAGGCGAGATCGCGCACTACCAGGTGGGCATGAAGGTGGGCTTCCGCCTGGAGGACTCCTGACCGTCCCCCGACGGCCCGGGGCCGGCGCCCCGGCACACCGACCCCCGTCCCGGCCCCGGCCCGCCCTGCGGCCCGCTGGAGGCCCGGACGGCGGCCGGCACGACGACGCCCGCCGCCCCGCTCGATCGCGGGACGGCGGGCGCGCCCGGCAGCCGTACGGCCGTGATGTACGGCCCTGACGTACGGCGGGGTCAGCTCGCCTGGCTGACCGTCGACATGTTGAAGTCCGGCACCCGCAGCGGCGGCATCACCGTGCGCTGGAAGTAGTCGTTCCACTCGCGGGGCAGCGTGCGCTCGGCCGCCCCCACCTCCGTGACGCGCCCGAGCAGGTCGACCGGGCTCTCGTTGAACCGGAAGTTGTTCACCTCGCCGACGACCTCGCCGTGCTCCACCAGGTAGACGCCGTCGCGGGTGAGGCCCGTGACCAGCAGCGTCTGGGGATCGACCGCGCGGATGTACCACAGGCAGGTGACGAGCAGTCCGCGCCGCGTGGAGGCGATCATCTCCTCCAGCGACCGGGCGCCCTCCGCCGGGCCGGACATGACCAGGTTGTCGATGCCGGGCGTCACCGGCAGCCCGCTCAGCTCGGCCGAGTAGCGCGTCTGGAGCAGCGACTCCAGCCGGCCGTCCCTGATCCAGTCGGTGGGGCCCAGCGGCAGGCCGTTGTCGAACACCGAGCTGTCGCGGCTGGAGGCGTGCGCGGTGACGAACGGCGCGCACGAGATGCCCGCGGCCCGGGGATCGCTGGACAGCGTGATCGGCAGCGTGGCGAGCTGCTCGCCCACCCGCGTGCCGCCGCCCGGCCCGGAGAACACCGAGCGGCCGTCGAGCGCGTCCCTGGCGCCCGAGGACCAGTACAGGTAGATCATCAGGTCGGCCACCGCGCTCGGCGGCAGCAGCGTCTCGTAGCGGCCCGCGGGCAGGTCGACCCGGGTCTTGGCCCACTCCAGGCGCTGGGCCAGCGAGGCGCCGAGCGCGGCCACGTCGACGTCGGCGAAGTCCTCGGTGAACACGCCGGTCCAGGCCGACCGCTTCAGGTCGCCGGACTTGGCGTTGAGCTCCAGGCGGCCGGTCGGCTGGTCGTGCCGCAGCCGCACGCCGGTGGAGGTGCCGAGAAAGGTCGAGGTGAGGGAGTGCTCGGCGAAGCCGTAGAGCTTCCTGTCGCCGGACTCGGCGGCCGAGAACGCCTCGCCGAGCGCGGGCGCGAACCGCTCGAACACCCCGATGTCGGTCGGCCGCACCTCGTCGTCCCAGCCGGGCGCGGCCGGGCCGCCCTCGACCAGCGGGCGGGCGTCCTCGGCGGGCCGGGCCTCGCGGGCCGCCCGGTCGGCCGCCGCGACCACGTCGGGGAGCTGGTCGGCGCGCACGGCCGAGCGCGAGACCACGCCCACGCCCTGCCCGGCCACCGAGATCACGGTCAGCCGGGACGAGCGGGCCACGCCGTTGGTGGTCAGCGTGTTGCCCGCGAAGCGCAGGTTGGCCGTGGAGCCCTCGTCCACCAGCACCACGCAGCCGTCGTTCGCGGAGAGCTCCAGAGCCCTCTCCACCATCTCCTGCGGGGTAGTCACTTGCCGCCCTCCTGCACCGTGTTGAGCACGCGCACGCCCCTGAACAGCGCCGACGGGCATCCGTGGCTGACCGGCGCGACCTGCCCCGGCTGGCCCTTGCCGCAGTTGAAGGCGCCGCCCAGCACGTACGTGCCCGGCCCGCCGACGCCGTCCATCGACTGCCAGAAATCGGTCGTGGTGGCCTGGTAGGCGAAGTCCCTGACCTGCCCGGCCAGCTTCCCGTGCGAGATCCGGTACGCCCGCTGCCCGGTGAACTGGAAGTTGTAGCGCTGCATGTCGATCGACCAGCTCTTGTCGCCCACGATGTACAGGCCGCGCTCCACGCCCGCGATCAGCTCCTCGGTGGAGGGCCCGCCGGGCGCGGCGGCCAGCGACACGTTCGCCATGCGCTGGATCGGCATGTGGCCGGGGGAGTCGGCGAACGCGCACCCGTTGGAGCGCCCGAACCCCTTCATCAGCGCCATCCGCCGGTCGAGCTGGTAGCCCACCAGCACGCCGTCCTTGACGATGTCGAAGCTCTGCCCCCGCACGCCCTCGTCGTCGTAGCCGACCGTGGCCAGGCCGTGGGTGACCGTGCGGTCGCCGGTGACGTTCATCAGCGGCGAGCCGTAGACCAGCTCGCCGAGCTGGTCGAAGGTGGCGAAGCTGGTGCCGGCGTAGGCGGCCTCGTAGCCCAGCGCGCGGTCGAGCTCGGTGGCGTGGCCGATCGACTCGTGGATCGTCAGCCACAGGTTGGACGGGTCGATCACCAGGTCGTAGTCGCCCGCCTCGACCGAGGGCGCGGCCAGCTTCTCGGCCAGCAGCTCGGGCAGCCGGCCCAGCTCGGCCGGCCAGTCCCAGCCCGTGCCGGTCAGGTACTCGTAGCCGCGGCCGACCGGCGGCGCGATCGTGGACATGTCGTCGAAGCCGCCCTCGTGCGCCTTCATCGCGTTGAGCGACGGATGCACCCGCACGCGCTGCTGCGTGGTCACCGTGCCCGCGGTGTCGGCATAGAACTTCTGCTCCTTGACCTGCAGCAGCCGCGCCGAGACGTGGTCGGCGCCCTTGAGCAGCCCGGCCGACCAGTCGGCCAGCAGCCCCACCTTGTCGGCGGAGGGCACCTCGAACGGGTCGACGTCGTAGTCGGAGACCCACACCGCGTCGGCGTGCACCGGCTCGGGCGCCAGCTCGATGGGCTCCCGGTTGACCGGCGCGCTCACCTCGGCCACCCGCACCGCCTGCTCGGCCACCGCCGCGGCGGCCTGCGGGGTCAGGTGGATGCCGGCCGCGAACCCCCATGTGCCACCCTTGACGACACGGACCGCGTAGCCGAGGTCGTCGGCGTCGAGCGCGCCTTCGAGGCGGGCGTCGTACAGGCGCAGCGTCTCGGCCCTGACGCGTTCGAGCCGGAAGTCGGCGTGCTCGGCGCCGAGGTCGCGGGCGCGTTGCAGGGCCGCGTCCGCGAGCTGCCGCAGCGGCAGTTCCAGGAAATCGGGATCGATCTGGCGCATGTCCACGATCCTAACCCTGTGATCTTGTGCCACCCGGACAAGCGGATACCCGCAAGTAAGAGATAGCGTCAGATGCCATGGCACGCTCTGTACTCGTCACCGGAGGCAATCGCGGCATCGGCCTCGCGATCGCCCGTGAACTCGCCGCGGCCGGCGACGCCGTCGCGGTCACCTACCGATCGGGGGAGCCGCCGGAGGGTCTGTTCGGCGTCCGCTGCGACGTCACCAGCACGGCCGAGGTCGAGGCCGCCTTCGACAAGGTCGAGGCCGAGCAGGGGCCGGTCGAGGTCCTCGTCTCCAACGCGGGCATCACCAAGGACACCCTGCTGGCGATGATGAAGGAGGAGACCTTCACCGACGTCATCGACGCCAACCTGACCGGGGCCTACCGCGTGGCCAAGCGCGCCATCAGGCCCATGATGAAGATCAAGCGCGGCCGCATCATCCTCATCTCCTCCGTGGTCGGCCTGTCCGGTCAGGCGGGCCAGGCCAACTACGCCGCCTCCAAGGCCGGCCTGGTCGGCTTCGCCCGCTCCCTGGCCCGCGAGTACGGCTCGCGCAACATCACCGTCAACGTGGTCGCGCCCGGCTTCGTGGCCACCGACATGACGTCCGGCCTCGACCAGGAGGCCATCGTCAAGAACATCCCGCTCGGGCGGCAGGCCGCCCCCGCGGAGATCGCGCGCGTCGTCCGCTTCCTGGCCGGCGACGACGCCTCGTACATCACCGGGGCCGTGATCCCGGTCGACGGCGGACTCGGAATGGGGCACTGACGTGGGAATTCTCGAAGGCAAGCGGATCCTCGTGACCGGCGTGCTCACCGACGCCTCCATCGCCTTCTCGGTGGCCAAGCTGGCCCAGGAGGAGGGCGCCACGGTGGTGCTCACCGGGTTCGGCCGGCTGAGCCTGGTCGAGCGCATCGCCAAGCGGCTGCCCCAGACCCCGCCGGTGCTGGAGCTCGACGTCCAGGACACCGACCAGCTCGACACGCTGGCCGCCCGCGTGGGCGAGCACGTCGACGGGCTCGACGGCGTCGTGCACTCCATCGGCTTCGCGCCGCAGAGCGCCCTCGGCGGCAACTTCCTCAACACGCCGTGGGAGGACGTCGCCACCGCCCTGCAGGTCTCCACGTACTCGTTCAAGTCGCTGGCCGTGGCCTGCCTGCCGCTGATGAAGGAGGGCGGCGCGGTCGTCGGCCTCGACTTCGACGCCTCCAAGGCCTGGCCGGTCTACGACTGGATGGGCGTGGCCAAGGCGGGCCTGGAGTCGTGCAGCCGCTACCTCGCCCGCGACCTGGGCAAGCACAACATCCGGGTCAACCTGGTCTCGGCCGGGCCGCTGCGCACGATGGCCGCCAAGTCGATCCCGGGCTTCAAGGAGTTCGAGGAGAGCTGGCCCGAGCGCTCGCCGCTGGGCTGGGACCTCACCGACACCGTCCCGGCCGCCAAGGCGTGCGTGGCGCTCATGTCCGACTGGTTCCCCGCCACCACCGGCGAGATCGTGCACGTCGACGGCGGCGCGCACGCGATCGGCGGCTGAGCGCGCCTCACGCCAGGCGGTGCCTGCCGCTGCTGCCCGCCGGGGCCGGCTCGAACGGGATCGACTCGCTCGGCTCGGCCCGGTGCCGCCGCTGCTGCACGATCCGGGTGGCCAGCACCGCCGACCCCAGCAGCACGATCGTCAGCACGGTGCCCAGCACGTCCTGAGCCGGCGGGCTGGGCCGCACCACCCGCTGGTCGTGCAGCGGCACGGCCAGCTCGCGCCCGAACGGGTTGGGCCACAGCAGCTCCACCCGCGAGTCGTCGGGATCGGCGGTCGGCTCCTCGGCGGTGACCGGCCGCTCGTCGTCCAGCGTGTACGGCTGTGGCTGCGGCGGCGTGGGCGGCTGCGTCGGCAGCGGCGCGGTGGCCTCGTCGGTCCCGCGCTCGTGCGGCCGGTCGCTCCGGCGGCGCCCGGTCCCGGTCTCGGTCTCGGTCCCGGGCGAGGCCGTCGGGGTGGGGTAGGCCGTCAGCGACGGGAGCACGCCCTGGTCGTCGCAGGCCAGCACCGGCAGGCACACTTCCTTCAGCGTCTCGGGCACCAGGTCGCTGTGGCTGGGGCTGGGGGAGGGGCGGTCCGAGTGGGACGGTTTGGCGGGCCTGCCGGTCGGCACGGCGTCGCCGACGGTGCCGAGCACCTCGCCGGTGGCCTTGTCGACGCCCTTGGTCACCGGGTCGGCCTTGCCGCCGGTCACGTCGTCGACCGTGCCCGTGAGCGCGCCGACGACGTCGCACAGCGTGTCGGTGACGCCCGAGAGCAGCCCACCCTCGCCCGGGCAGCCCTGGACGGCGGCGGCGGAAGCGGCCGGCGCCCCCGCCGGGATCGCCGCCAGCGCCACCGCGAGCACCCCGGCCGAGATCGCGGTCCTGCTCCCCATCCGTCCCCTCCTGTGTCGCTTCAGGAGGAAATCCTTATGGACAAGGCCCGTCAGACGCAGGCTTTTTCCCGGTAAAGTTGCGATTCGGTATCGACTAGTGATACGCGAGATGGATTCTCGTTCGTCGTCAGTCGAGCGAGGACACGTCATCGAGCGCCTCCCGGATCTCGATCGGGAGCACGACGTCCTCGGCCGACAGAATCCCTTTGAGCTGCGTGTGGGTGCGGGCGCCGACGATCGCCGAGGCCACCCCGGGCTGGTCGCGCACCCACGACAGGGCCACCGCCAGCGGCGAGACGCCGAGCCCGTCGGCGGCGGTGGTGACCGACTCGACCACGCTGCGGCCGCGCTCGTCGAGATAGGGGCGGACGAAGTCGGCGAAGTGCGGCGTCGCGGCGCGGGAGTCGGCCGGGATGCCGGTGCGGTACTTGCCGGTCAGCACGCCCCGGCCGAGCGGCGACCAGGCCAGCACGCCGACGTCGAGGTGGGCGGCGGCGGGCAGCAGCTCGCGCTCGGGCTCGCGGGCCAGCAGCGAGTACTCGACCTGGGCCGAGGTGATCGGGATGCGGCCGGGGACCGACTTCTGGGTGACGGCGGCGGCGGCGAGCTGCCAGCCCGCGTAGTCGCACACGCCGGCGTAGACGGCCCGGCCGGAGGAGACGATCGCGTCGAGGGCGGCCAGGGTCTCCTCCAGCGGCACCTCGGCGTCGTAGGTGTGCAGCTGCCACAGGTCGACGTAGTCGAGGCCGAGCCGGTTGAGCGACTCGTCGACGGCGGCGATCAGGTGGCGCCTGGAGGCGTCGCGCGGCCGGCGGCCGGTCGGGGTGACCACGGCCTTGGTGGAGATCACCAGCTCCGAGCGCGGCACGGAGTCGCGCAGCATGCGGCCGAGCAGCCGCTCGGAGTCGCCCCCGGTGTAGACGTCGGCGGTGTCGACGAGGGTGCCGCCCGCGTCGAGGAAGGAACGGAGCTGGGCGGCCGCCTCCTCCGGGTCGGTGTCACGGCCCCAGGTCATCGTGCCGAGCCCCAGCCGGGACACCGACAGGCCGCTGCGGCCGACATAGCGCTGCTCCATGATCCCGCCAGGTTACCAAGAACGGGCTCGCCCGCCAGTCCGCCGCTCCAATGTCCTGCCTGGTGAGGAGCGTGGCGGCGGGTGGATGCGAAGTTTTCTCGCAGGTGCGTGAAACATGGTGATCCGCGCCTGCGACACTTGCTGGTGTGACCACCCTTCTGCTGGCCCGCCACGGGCTGACCGACCTCACCGGGCCGGTGCTGGCCGGGCGCACCCCGGGGGTGCGCCTGAGCGAGGCCGGGCGGGCGCAGGCCGAGGCGCTGGCCGGCCGCATCGCCGGGGTCCGGCTCGACGCCGTCGTCTCCAGCCCGCTCGAACGCTGCCGCGAGACCGCCGAGGCCGTGGCCAAAGGCCGCGGGGCGGACGTGGTCCTCGACGAGCGGCTGATCGAGTGCGGCTACGGCGCCTGGACGGGCCGCCCGCTCAAGGAGCTCGCGCGGGAGCCGCTCTGGCAGACCGTGCAGGCGCATCCCAGTGCGGTGACATTTCCGGAAGGGGAGTCGCTGGCCGATATGCAACATCGGGCGGTGGCCGCGGTCCGGGAGTGGAATCGACGCCTCGGGTTGAAGGGTGTCTACCTGGCGTGCACCCACGGAGACGTCATCAAGGCGATCGTGGCGGACGCTCTGGGGCTGCACCTCGATCATTTTCAGCGGATAACAGCCGATCCTGCGGCCCTCACCGTGATTCGCTATGCCCCCTTGCGTCCCTTTGTTCTCAGGATTAACGATATGGGGGAATTGCGGTTGCCCGAGGATTCGGAGGAGAAAGACGGGGGAGAAAACATCACCGGGAGCGATGCCGCCGTCGGCGGTGGACCCGGGACCACGTAAGGTCAGGCTATGCCGGTCTTCGACTACGACCCACCGGAGAGGTTCGTCGCCGGCGCCCTGGGGCAGCCGGGCGCGCGGGTCTTTTTTCTGCAGGCCAGGGCCGAGGGCAGACTGACCACCGTGGCGCTGGAGAAGCTGCAGGTGGCTGCGCTCGCGGGCAGGCTCGACGAGCTGCTCGACGAGGTTCTGCGGCTCAGCGGGGGCACCGCGCACGTGCCCGCGCTGGCTCCGGCCGACCTGGCCGACGACGCCCCCCTCGACGTGCCGGTCGCGGAGGACTTCCGGGTCGGCACCATGGCGCTCGCCTGGGACGACGACAAGTCCCAGGTGGTGATCGAGGCGCAGGAGGTCATCGACGAGGAGGACCTCGACGGCCCCGACCCCGCCGTGCTGCGGGTGCGGATCAGCGCAGGGGCCGCGCGTGCCTTCACCCGCAGGGCGCTCCAGATCGTGGCGGCGGGCCGGCCTCCCTGCCCCCTGTGCGGGCAGCCGCTCGACGCCGAAGGCCATGTCTGCGTCCGACTCAACGGCTACCGCGGGGGTGAGGCGGCTTCATGACCGCTCCTGAGAGCGAACCGGCCGTCAAGCCGCCACAAGGGCCGATCATGCAGGAGGAGGAGGCGCTCACGCTGCTGCGCGACGGGCGCCTGGAGGTGGCCGGCCGCCTGGTCGAGGCCACCAACATGACCCTCTACTGCTCGATCAAGCTGGGCGGCCGCAGCGCCGCCTGCGTCTACAAGCCCGTCCGCGGCGAGCGCCCCCTGTGGGACTTCCCCGACGGCACCCTCGCCGCCCGCGAGGTGGCCGCCTACGAGGTCTCCCAGGCGACCGGCTGGCGCATCGTGCCGCCGACCGTCTACCGCGAGGGCCCGTTCGGGCCCGGCATGTGCCAGCTGTGGATCGACACCGAGCGCGAGATCGACCTGATGCGCCTGGTCAAGAGCCGTAACCCGGTGGTGCGCCGGATGGCGGTGTTCGACGCGGTGGTCAACAACGCCGACCGCAAGGGCGGTCACCTGCTGCCGCTGCCGACCGGGCACGTCTACGGCGTCGACCACGGCGTCTGCTTCTCGGTCGAGGACAAACTGCGTACCGTGCTGTGGCAGTGGCGGGGCAAGCCGCTGGCGCGCGAGGCGGTGGCGGTGCTGGCCAAGCTGGAGCGCGACCTGGAGTCGGGCTCGCTGGGGCGGCGGCTGCGCGAGCTGCTCACGCTGGCCGAGGTGGAGGCCACCTGGCGGCGGGTCAGGCGGCTGCTGGACACCGGCGTGCATCCGTACCCGTCGGAAGGGTGGCCGGCTGTTCCCTGGCCCCCCATCTGAGGACTGGCGGGGGTTTTATACCCTTTGCCGCATGTGCACGCTGATCGTGAGAACCGGGGAGCCGCTGACCCTCATGGGCGTGCGGGACGAGCTCACCGACCGCCCCTGGGAGGCGCCCGGGGAGCACTGGCCCGAGCATCCCGGGGTGATCGGCGGCCGTGACCTCAAGGGCGGCGGCACCTGGATGGCCGTCTCCCCGTCCGCCTGCCGCGCCGCCGCCCTCCTCAACGGCCACGGCACGATGGCCCCCGAGACCACCAGGGTCTCCCGCGGCGACCTGGCCCTGATCGCGGTGTCCACGGGCGACGTCCCGGACGTCGACCTGACCCGCTACGACCCCTTCCACCTCGTGCTCGCCGACCTGTCCGGCGTGCGGCTGTTCAGCTGGGACGGCGACCGCCTCACCGCCTCCGCCCTGCCCGACGGCACCAGCATGGTCGTCAACACCGGCCTCGACCCGGACGCCGGCCGCGTCCGGGCCCACCTGCCGCGCTTCGCGAGCGCGCCCGACTGGGCGGAGCTGATCACCGGCGCGCACTCCGACCGGCCGGACGCCCTCCTGGTGCGCAACACCCTGCCCGACGGCCGCGTCTACGCCTCGCTGTCGGTGATGCGGGTCACCCTGGGCCAGGACGACACCGCCTACGAGTTCACGGACCTTACGGCACGGATAGGCTCAAAGGCATGAGATCGTGGTCTGCCCAGAACATCCCCAAGCTCCCAGGTGAGAGCATTCCGCTGCGTCTCTACGACACGACGACGAGGCAGGTGCGGCAGACCGATCCCGGCCCCACCGCCCGGATGTACGTCTGCGGCATCACCCCCTACGACGCCACCCACCTCGGCCACGCCAACACCTACCACGCCTTCGACCTGGTGGGCCGGATGTGGCGGGACGCCGGGCACGAGGTCCACTACACCCAGAACGCCACCGACGTGGACGACCCGCTGCTGGAGCGGGCCGCCCAGACCGGCATCGACTGGCAGGAACTGGCCGAGCGCGAGATCGAGCTGTTCCGCACCGACATGGAGGCCCTGCGCATCCTGCCGCCGCGCGAGTACGTCGGCGTCACCGAGGTCGTGGGCCACGTCGCCGACCTGATCACCGAGCTCGCCGCCAAGGGCTGCACCTACGACCTCGACGGCGACGTCTACTTCAAGGTGGCCGACGCCCCCAAGTTCGGCCAGGTGTCCGGCTACGACGAGGCCGAGATGCTGGCCCTGTCCGCCGAGCGCGGCGGCGACCCCGACCGGCCGGGCAAGCGGCACCCGCTCGACTGGCTGCTGTGGCGGGCCGAGCGGCCCGGCGAGCCGGCCTGGGAGACGAGCCTGGGCCGGGGGCGTCCCGGCTGGCACATCGAGTGCACCGCGATCGCGCTGCGCAACCTGGGCCCCGGCTACGACATGGCGGGCGGCGGCTCCGACCTGATCTTCCCGCACCACGAGTGCGGCGCCTCCGAGGGGCACGCGGCGACGGGGGAGTGGCCGTTCGCCAAGTTCTACACGCACGCGGGCATGGTGGCGCTCGACGGCGAGAAGATGTCGAAGTCCAAGGGCAACCTGGTGTTCGTCAGCCGGCTGCGGCAGCAGCACGACCCGATGGCCGTGCGGCTCGTCCTGCTGGCCCACCACTACCGGGAGGACTGGGAGTACACGCCCGACCAGCTCGCCGCCGCCGAGCGCCGGCTCGCGCTGTGGCGCTCGGCCGTCGCCCTGCCGGGCGCGCCGCGCGCGGAGGAGCTGCTGGCCGCGGTCCGCGAGCGGATGGCCGACGATCTCGACTCGCCGGGTGCGCTGGCCAAGATCGACGCCTGGGCCGAGCGGGCGCAGGCCGAGGGCGGCCCGCAGCAGCCCGGCCTGGTCAAGGACCTGACCGACGCCCTCCTCGGCATCGCCCTCTGACCGACCGCTTTCTGCACGACCGCTTTCTGCGATGGCCGGCCGCTGAACACCAGGCCGCGCACACCGGCCGGGCATGGTCGTGGGCCGGGTTTTCACGCCCGGCCCACGACCTCCCGTGGAGTCGCCGATCCCTCGGCGTTCTCCGTCACACACGCAGCTCCTCGAACCTGTCGTTCGCGGCGAGCTCCGCGGTGAACCACTCGATCGTGCGCCGCAGCCCCTCCTTGGCGGGCACCTCCGCCCGCCAGCCCAGCCGCTCGGCGGCCAGCGTGGTGTCGGGCCGGCGCACCTTCGGATCGTCGGCGGGCCGGTCGATGAACTCGATCTCCGAGGCCGAACCGGTCAGGTCGCGGATGAGGGTGGCCAGCTCCAGCATGGTCAGCTCGTCCGGGTTGCCGATGTTGACCGGGCCGGTGAAGTCGCTGCGGGCCATGGCCAGGATGCCCGAGACGGTGTCGTCCACGTAGCAGATCGACCTGGTCTGGGTGCCGTCGCCGGTGATGGTCAGCGGCTCGCCCTTCAGCGACTGCCGGATGAACGTCGGGATCGCCCGGCCGTCGAACGGGCGCATCCGCGGGCCGTAGGTGTTGAAGATGCGCACGATCCCGGTGTCGGTGCCGCGCGAGTGGCGGTAGGCGGTGGTCAGCGACTCGGCGAAGCGCTTGGCCTCGTCGTAGACGCTGCGCGGGCCGACCGGGTTGACGTTCCCCCAGTACGTCTCCTTCTGCGGGTGCTCCAGCGGGTCGCCGTACACCTCGCTGGTGGACGCCAGGACGAACCGGGCGCCCTTCTCCCTTGCCAGCCCGAGCGCGTGCAGGGTGCCCACGCTGCCCACCCGCAACGTCTCGATCGGGTAGCGCAGGTAGTCGGCCGGCGAGGCGGCCGAGGCGAAGTGCAGCACCAGGTCCACCCGGCCCGGGACGTGCACGTACCCGGTCAGGTCGCTCTCGATGAGCCGGAAGGCCGGATTGTCCAGCAGGTGCTCGACGTTGCGCGGGCCGCCGGTCAGGAAACTGTCCATGCAGATGACCTCGGCGCCCTCGTCCAGCAGGCGTTCGCACAGGTAGGAACCGAGGAAGCCGGCTCCGCCGGTGACCAGAGCCCTCATGACGTGACCTCCAGAGCTGCGTCGACCACTTCCGACACCTCGATCCTGAGCAGGCCGGGATCGGGGCGCAGGCCGTGCGGGTCGCCCTTGCGACCGGCCCACAGGGCCACGTGCCGCCATCCGGGCGGCGGCCCCCACTCCGACGGCGGCACCGGGCCGAACAGCACCACCGACGGCACGCAGAACGCCGTCGCCAGGTGCGCGACCCCGGTGTCGCCGCAGACCACCAGCCGGGCCCGGCTGACCAGGTCGATCAGGTCGGCCAGCCGGGTGCGGCCGGCCAGCATGCGCTCCGGCGGCAGCCCGGCCAGCTCGGCGACCTTCCTGGCGATCGGCACCTCGTCGGCGTTGCCGGTGACGACCACGTCGTCCAGCGCCGCCGCGACCTCGGCGAACCGCTCGGGCGGCCAGCGCCGCGCCGGGTAGGCGGCTTCTCCGCGCGGGGGAGGTGGACCAGGCGGCGGCCACCGTTCTCGACCTGAGCGACGACATCCGGCTGATCTCCTCGGCCCGGGTCCGGGAGGA